>NZ_CP060711.1:3300000-3435501 GCF_014395425.1 Thermomonas brevis | reverse complement strand
GTTCGGAGGCGATGGAGGAACTGAAGTCGGCGATCAGCGGCGCGTTGCCGACCTCAGGAATGTCCCGCCACTCGACGCCGTGGATGGTTTCGTTGGCGGTGACGTGGACGTAGGCGGCATCAGGCGACAACCGCCATTGCTCGCGCGGCGGCACGTCGCGGAAGCCGCCGTCCTCGCTGCTGGCCGCCGTGCGCGCATCCGCGCAGGGCGCGGCCTGCTTGAGCGCGGTCTTGCCCCAGTGGCCGCTGACCACGTAGTCGGCGGCCTGCCCCGGTGCGGCGAAGTTGAGCGGCAGCAGCGCCTGCACGGTGGTCGCGCCGCCGGAAGTGAAGATCACCGCGTAGTCGTCGGGGATCGACAGCAGCGTGCGCAGGTCAGCTTCGGCCTGCCGCGCCACCGCCAGGAAGTCGGCGCCGCGATGGCTGATTTCGAGGATCGACGCGCCGGTGTCGCCGAACTCCAGCATCGTGGCCTGCGCCTGCCGCAACACCGGTTCCGGCAACATGGCCGGCCCGGGACTGAAGTTGTAGGCGCGCGACATCGGGCTGGCTCCGCGGATGTGATGGGTCCCGCAGTATGCCGCAGCGCAACACGATTGCGGCTGCCGTTACCACAGAAACCGTCCATGACGCTTTCGCATCACGGAAGAACGGCGCGGCGAGGTCAGAACTTCTCTTTCAACACCCGCTTGATCTCGGCTTCGATCGGGTCCTTGAACATCGCCGCCAGGAAGCCCAGCTTGGCCGAGACGTGCAGCGCCTTGTCGGCCAGTTCGATGTGGCCGTCGATGCCGGCGCGAGAGAAGTTCAGGGTGTCGCCTTCCCAGCCGTAGTCCACGTCGAAGCGCTCCTGCAGCTTCCGGGCGATGTCCTCGATCGCCTTGCGGGCGTTGGCGGCGGACAGGGAATGGGCGTGGCGGATGTCGATGCGGGACATGGGCGGCTTGCGTTGGCGGGCTCGCCGCCATTCTGCCGCCTGCGGCGGCGCGCGAACAACCGGAGCGCCGGCCGCCGCGTGCTAGATTCCGCGGCGATGAACGACCTGCGCCTGCGCTTCTGCGACGGAAGCCAACCCGACCTGCCCCTCGACACCGGCGTGCACGCGCTGGGCCGCACGCCCGCCGGCCTGGGGCCGGTCGGCATCGACGCGCCCTCGCTGCTGCGGCTGTCCAACGACCGCCGCGGCGTCTGGCTGACGGTGACCGAGGGCATGCGCGGCGTGCACGTCAACGGCCGGCCAGTGCAGCAGGTGGCGATGCTGCGCGCCGGCGACAGCATCCACGCCAACGGCTGCGAGCTGCTGTTGTACGCCGCCAACGACGACCGCGACCGCGCGCCGGCCGCGCCGGTGCGCGACCCCGCCGGCAACCTGCGGCTGGCCCTGCGCGGCGTCGGCGGCGCGCACCACGGCCGCAGCCTGAGCCTGGAGAAGCCGCGCCGGGTCGGCAGCGCGGCCAACGCCGACCTGCGCATCGACGGCGCCGGCATCGCCCCCGAGCACGCGCTGCTGGAGGCAAGCAACGGCCAGGCGATGCTGCGCCAGGCCGCCGCCGACGTGCTGGTGAACGGCCGCCCGGTGCGCGAGGCGCTGCTGCGCAGCGGCGACCAGATCGTGTTCGGCGTGCAGCACCGGTTCGTGCTGGAAGGGCCGCCGCCCTCCGTTCCGCTGCCGACGCCGCGCATGCAGGCGCAGCCGGATGCCGACGCGCCGCCGCCCCCGCCCAGCCGCGGCTGGATGCAGCGGGTGCCGTGGCTGCTGGTGACGGCCGGACTGCTGGCCGCCGCGCTGTCGGCGCTGCTGGTGTTCGGCGCGCGCTGAAGCGGGCGCTCAATCGAGCCGGAACGGATCGGCCTCGCCGGCGAACAGGCGCCGCATCGCCGCGGTTTCGCTGCGGCGGATGTCGGCCAGGAAATCGCCGGCGTCGCCCAGCTCCCCGAACGCCGCGCAGCCGCGTTCGAGGAACGACTGCAGCGCGCCCAGCCCGGCCGCGCGCGCCGGCAGCCGCGACAGCCGGAGCAGCGAACCGATGCCGGGCAAGCGCAGCGCCTCCGCCAGCCCGTTCCCCACCTCGTCGATCAGCGCGATCTGGCGCGCGCGCAGGCGCGGATGGCCGACCTCGCGATAGGCCCGCGCGTACAGCGCGACGTCCAGCGCCTGCCGGTCCGGTGCCAGCCGCTCCAGCGCCTGCGCCATGCGCAGGTCGAAGGCGTGGCTCAGCGCGGCCAGTTCGATGCCGTCGGCGATCGTGTCCAGCAGCGACGCCGGCAGCAGCCGCTGCATCATCGGGATCACCCGCGCGATGTCGGCGTCGCGCCGGCTGAAATCGTGCGCGCCGTACACGTCGGTCAGAAAGAAGTTCGCCGCCGGGCGCCGTGCGGGGTCGTGCAGGAACGCCTCGAAGCTGCGCTCCAGCCGCCGCGCCTGCCAGGCCTGCAGCGGCTTCAGCCACGGCAGCCGGTTGCGCGGCTCGCGCTTCGGGTCGAACAGCCGCTGGTGCAAGGCCAGGCGGCGGGCAAGGCGCGCGTGCAGGTCGGGCCGGGCGGGTCGCATCGCGCCAGTGTCGGCGCGAGGCGCGGGCCGACGCAAGCGCGAGGAGTGAGCGGATGAGGAGTGAGCAAAACCAGAGATCGCCCGCTCCGCTCACTCCTCACTCCTCTCCACTCACTCCTCTTCCCGCGCTCCAAGCTACACTCGGGCGATTCCCGCACGAGCGCACCGCATGCTGTCCCTGCATACCGCCCAGACGCCGCATCCAGGCCATCGCCCGCCCCGCATCGGGCTGGCGATCGCGGGCGGCGGGCCGGTCGGCGCGATGTACGAACTCGGCGCGCTGCGCGCGCTGGACGAAGCCTGCGACGGGCTCGACCTGACCCGGCTGGACTGCTACGTCGGGGTCAGCTCCGGCGCGTTCTTCGCCGCCGGCCTCGCCAACCGGATGGACACCGCCGAGCTGTGCCGGATCTTCATCAGCGGCGACAGCGAGGACGTGCGCTTCCGCCCGGAAACCTTCCTGCGCCCGGCGCTGGGCGAATACCTGCGGCGCGCGGCGTCGCTGCCGCGGCTGGCGAAGCGGCTGGCCCACGACGTGTGGTCGGGGCGCACCGATTCGCGCTGGTCGGATCTGCTCAACCGGGTCGGCAGCCTGGTGCCCACCGGCCTGTTCGACAACGACGAGGTCGAGCGCTTCCTGCGCGAGGTGTTCACCCGCCGCGGCCGCAGCAACGACTTCCGCAAGCTCGACCGCCCGCTGTACGTGATCGGCGTCGACCTGGACAGCGGCGAGGCGGTGCGCTTCGGCGACAAGGGCTGGGACGACGTGCCGATCTCGCGCGCGGTGCAGGCCAGCGCCGCCCTGCCCGGCCTGTACCCGCCGGTGGAGCTGGCCGACAAGCGCGGCCGCACCCGCCACTTCGTCGACGGCGCCCTGCGCCGCACCATGCACGCCTCGGTGGTGCTGGACCGCGACGTCGACCTGATGCTCGGCATCAATCCGCTGGTGCCGTTCAATCCCGGCACCGACGCCAACGAGAAGGCGCAGGCGCATCGCTTCAGCGACCGCCGCATCGCCCAGGGCGGCCTGCCCGGCGTGCTCTCGCAGACCCTGCGCACCATGCTGCAGTCGCGCATGCAGGTGGGGCTGGCGCGCTATCCGCAGCAGTATCCGCACATCGACCAGGTGGTGTTCGAACCCAACGCCGCCGACCGCGAGCTGTTCTACACCAACGTCTTCAGCTTCTCCGCGCGCCGCCGCATCTCGCAGCTCGCCTACCGCAACACGCTGGACGACCTGCGCAAGCGCCGCGCCGTGCTGGAGCCGGTGCTGGCGCGGCACGGCATCACCTTGCGCGAAGAAGTGATCGCGGACCGCCCGCGTTCGATCCTCGCCCACCTGCCGCCAGCGACGCGCAGCACCGACGCCACCGCGCAACTGACCCGCGCGCTGGACGACATCGAACATTCGCTGCAACGCCGCCGCATGGTGTGAATGCTCTAGACAAGCGCACGATTCTGGGCCGGACTCCTCACCACGCATCCGTCGCCACGACGCAGGGACACACGACCATGGCCAAGCTCAAGAAGACCGCCGGCAAGACCGCCTCCAAGACCACGGGCAAGACCGCCGGCAAGGCGCGCAAGAGCGCGGGCAAGCCGGGCGCCGCGCGCATCGGCAACAAGTCGATCACCGAATCGGCGCAGCAGATCTGGCTGGCCGGCATGGGCGCGTTCAACCGCGCACAGGCCGAAGGCAGCAAGCTGTTCGAAACCCTGGTCCGCGACGGCCTGTCGCTGGAGCAGACCGCACGCAAGTTCGCCGGCAACCGCGCCAGCGTGGTGCGCGACGCGGTCGAAGGCCACGTCGGCCAGGCCCGCGAGCGCGCCGCCGACACCTGGGACAAGCTGGAGAAGGTGTTCGAGGAGCGCGTGCAGCGCGCGCTGGTCAAGCTGGGCGTGCCCGGCCGCGACGACCTCGGCGCGCTGACCGAACGCGTCGAGCGGCTAACCGAGGCGCTGCGCAAGGCCAACGGCGGCGCCGCGAAGCCGGCGCGCAAGGCGGCCAAGCCCGCCGCGAAGGCCAAGCCGGCCGCCAAGCCGGTCAAGGCCGCCCGCAAGGCGCCGGCCAAGCGCGCCGCCAAGCCGGCGAAGCCGGCCGCCAAGCCCGAGGCCGCGGCGTCCGCCGACGCCTGATCCCGATACGCTTTTCGATCCGACACGCCGGGCGCAGCAATGCGCCCGGCGTCGTTTCTGGCGGCCACGAAACCGCTGCCGCCGCGCCGATGTCCTGTCCGCACGTCCTTTCCGCGTACCAGTGGGTATAGTGACGCCCCTCGCACCCCCGGCGACATCGACCGCATGACTCCCCTCCTGATCGCCCTGCCCGTTTTCGCCCTGTCCGGTCTGGGGTTGACGCTCTGGCTGCGCCACAAGCAGGCCTCGGCTTCGCAACCCGCGGCGCAGGCCGCCGAGCGCAGCGCCGCCCAGCTCAGCAAGCTGCGCTGGCGCGACTTCGCCAAGCTGGTGCTGCAGGCGATGCACAAGCGCGGCTACAGGCCTTCGAGCGAGGACGGGCTGCCGGCCGACGGCATCCCCACCGACGGCAGCGACATCGTGCTGGAGCGCAACGGCGAGCGCACTCTCCTGTCCTGCAAGTACGGCAGCGCGTCCGTGGTCGGCGCGCAGGCGCTGCTGGGGCTGGCAAAATCGGCGACCCTGCGCGGCACCCAGCGCGTCATCGTGGTCACCCCGGGCCGCTTCGACGAGGAAGCCGCCCGCATCGCCCAGCAGCAGGACATCGAACTGATCGACGGACAAAGCCTGTGGCCGGAAGTCCGTCCGTACATTCCCAATGCCGAGGCGTCCGGCGCCGCGCCGGCCGCCACCGCACCCGCACCGAAAGCGCTTGCGCTCGCCTGGGGCGGCGCCGCGGTGATCGGCGCGCTGGCCTGGACGGTCGCGCAGGGCATGCAGGCGCCTGCCGAGGACGACATGCCGCACGCCCCGATGGCGGCCGCGACGCCCGCGCGCGCGCCGCAGCCCGCGCAGGCCGCCGAACCGAAGGCCGCCGCGCCGACCGCCCCGTGCCCACCGATCCCAAGGAACTGGACAAGCGCAGGCAGGAAGCGGCGAACGCGATTTCCACCCTGTTCGGCGTGAGCCGCGCGCTGTGGTCGACCCAATCCACCCTGCTGGTCTACCTGTCCTCGGAAGAGGCCGATCCCACCACCGACCTGTGCCCGCTGCTGGAGCGCTATCCGGAACTCGCGGCCTCGCGCGTGCAGTTGCAGCCGCCGGCCGACAGCAAGAAGCCGGTGCGGTTCAAGCAGTGCCGGACTTATTGATCCGCAGCGTCCGGCTTCCACATGGATCAAAGCCGGAGCGGCGGGATCGGTAGAGCCTTTAGACGCGGATAAGAATCCGATTCCAATAGCGTCAAAGCGTTTTCAATCCCGAAGCAAGCGCGCTATTCCAGCTGCGACTGCGCGTAGGCCGCGTCCAGCGCTTCCATCGCATCCAGCGGCTTGCACTTGGCGGCCTTCTCGTAAGCGGTCGCCGCCGCGTCCTCGTTGCGCCGCTCGTCCAACAGCAACAGCACGTTGCCGTGTTCGATGTGGGCGATGGGCGACGCCGGGGTCAGCTTCAATGCTTCCTTGATGTGCTTTTCCGCCTCGCTGGCCTTGGCGCCGTAGGTCAGGCCGCCGATCATCGCGCCGATTTTGCCGATGATCTCCGCGTGGTAGAGCGCCAACGCGGTATGCGCCTCGGCGTGCTTCGGCGCCAGCTCCAGCGCCGCGTCCAGCGAGGCGCGCACCTTGCCGGCGATGCCCAGCTTCAATGCCTTGGCGATCGACAGGCCCTGGCTGTAGCGGCCCAGCGCGAAGGCATGGCGGTAATGGCTGTTGGCCTCGTCGGGCAGCGCCTTGATCGCGGCCTCCGCCAGTGCCGCGGCGCGCTCGAAGCGCTTGAGCTTCTCGTCCTCGTCGTCGACCAGGTAGGTGGCGTGGATGCCGATCGCCTTCACCGCCACCGAGGCGCCGACCGCGCCCAGCGTCTCGCCGGCGTCGAAGGCGGCCTTGAAGTCGCCGCGATGGAACGCGCGCCACGCCTCCTGCAACGCCTCGGCCAGGGCGTCGGCATCGAGCTTCGGCGCCGCCTTGCCGGCGGCCTTCAGCAGTGCCGCCGCGCGCTTGGCGTCGGGAAAGGGCTCGCAGTCGCCGGCGTGCAGCTTGGGCCAGGCCTTCTTCAGCGCATCGCCGGCATGGGCGAAGGGTTTGGCGTCGTGGGGAAATGCGGCCCAGGCGGATGCCGGGGATTTCTTGCTGGCCATGCGCGATGCCCTCGTCGAGTCCTGCGGCCAGCATCCGTTGCCGCAGGCGCGCTGGCAAGTGGCGCGATAGTGTGTTTGCTCGACGCAGCGGCCGCAGGCTGCGGACCTTCCCGATCCATTGGACGCCTGCCATGACCGCAAGCAGGACACCCGCTCATCGCGCGCCCACAACCAGCGTGTTCGCTCCCACCGCGCGCCACCTGTGGCTGGCGTCGCTGGGTCTGCTGGCCGCGGCGCGTCGCCTCGTTTCCCGGCGCGCGACGAAGCGGACCGCGCGCTGAAATCCGCCGGTCGGCGCAGGGCCGAAGCCCGGCGCACGACGAGGCTCAATCGAGATAGGCGCTGGTCAGCGTGTTGAGGTGGACGCGCTCGGCGTCGCGCAGGAACGGCGCGATCAGCATCATCACCTGCACTATGCCGTCGCGGATCGATGCCTGTTCGTCCTTGTCGCCGCGCGCCGACGCGTAGTTCAGCCAGAACGTGGCGATGACCAGGATGTTGGTGGCGGCGGCGTCGAGTTCGGCCGCCGAGGCGCGCATCACCCCCGCCTGCACCAGCCCGCGCATCACCGTGTGCGCCTGCTCGTCGGCGCGCTTGAGGATGCGCGCGAAGCGCAGGCGCAGGCGGCGGTTGCGGCTGAGGATGTCGACCAGGTCGCGGTACAGGAAGCGATGGTCCCAGATGCACTCGAACACCAGGTGCAGCTGCAGCCAGACGTCCTCCAGCCCCGGCAGGCGGCCTTCCGGCGCGGTCAGCGCGGCGTCCATCCGCGCCTCGTAGCCGGCGAACAGCTGCTCGATGATGTCGTCCTTGTTGCGGAAGTGGTAGTACAGGTTGCCCGGGCTGATCTCCAGCTCGTCGGCGATGTGGTTGGTGGTGACGTTCGGCTCGCCCTGCGCGTTGAACATCGAAAGCGACGCATCGAGGATGCGCTGGCGGGTCTGCCTTGCCATACCGGGCTCCGTCAGGCGGTGAGCTTCTTCACCAAGTCGACATACTTCTGCATCGCCTGGTCCTGCGCCGTGCCCTTGAGCTTCGCCCAGGCCTCGTACTTGGCGGTGCCGACGAAGTCGAAGAAGCCGGGCTTGGGGCCGCTGACGTCGCCTTCCGACCCCTGCTTGTACAGCGCGTACAGGCGCAGCAGGGTGTCGTTGTCCGGCCGCTCCGCCAGCGAATGCACGTCCTTGGAGGCTTGCTCGAACAGGGCTTTCAGGTCGGACATCGGCATCTCCCCTCGCGTTGAGGCGGCCATATCAACATGCGCCCCTGCACGGGTCAATACGGAGGGGAATTGTCGCGCGCCCACGGCTCTGGCAACGTAGCGGGCAGCGGGCGCGCAACGCGCCGGGCAAGCCTGAAGGGGATGCGCAATGGCTTATTTCGTCACCGGCGGCACCGGGTTCATCGGCCGCTTCCTGATCGACAACCTGCTCAAGCGCAAGGGCACGGTCCACGTGCTGGTGCGCAAGGACTCGATGAAGAAGTTCGAGGCGCTGGCGAAGCAGCGCGGCTGGGACCGCAAGCGCGTGCTGCCGGTGGCCGGCGAGATGACCGCGCCGAAGTGCGGCCTGACCGCCGCGCAGCTGCGCGCGCTGTCCGGCAAGGTCAAGCACTTCTTCCACCTGGCCGCGATCTACGACATGGCCGCCAGCGCCGAAAGCCTGCACGCGGCCAACATCGACGGCACCCGCAACGCGCTCGACCTTGCCGTCGCGCTCAAGGCCGGCTGCTTCCACCACACCAGCTCGATCGCCGCCGCCGGCATGTATCCGGGCGTATTCCGCGAGGACATGTTCGACGAGGCCGAGGGCCTGGACGACCCCTATCTGCGCACCAAGCACGACTCCGAAGGGCTGGTGCGCGCGGAGAAGCGGATCAAGTGGCGGATCTACCGCCCCGGCATGGTGGTGGGCCACTCGCAAACCGGCGAGATCGACAAGATCGACGGCCCCTACTACTTCTTCACCTTCCTCAAGAAGCTGCGGCAGACGCTGCCGCCGTGGATGCCGACGCTGGGCATCGAGGGCGGCCGGGTCAACATCGTGCCGGTGGATTTCGTCGCCGACGCGATGGACCACATCGCCCACAAGCCGCGCCTGGACGGCCACTGCTTCCACCTCACCGATCCCGAGCCGCTGCGCGTCGGCGAGGCGCTGAACACCTTCGCCCGCGCCGGCCACGCGCCGGAGATGACCATGCGCATCGACGCGCGCATGTTCGCCTTCGTGCCGGGCAGCGTGCGCATGGCGGTGGGCAGCCTGCCGCCGGTCAGGCGCTTCGTCGGCATGCTGCTGCGCGACTTCAAGATTCCGAAGGAAACCCTGAAGTTCATCACCTACCCGACCCGCTTCGACAACCGCGAGGCCGAGCGCGCGCTCAAGGGCAGCGGCATCGCCGTGCCGCGCCTGGACGACTACGCGTGGCGGCTGTGGGACTACTGGGAGCGCCATCTCGACCCCGACCTGTTCGTGGACCGCAGCCTGAAGGGCAAGGTCAAGAACAAGGTGGTGGTCATCACCGGCGGCTCGTCCGGGATCGGCCTCGCCACCGCGCAAAAGGTGGCGGCGGCCGGCGCGGTCACGGTGATCGTGGCGCGCGGCGAGGAGGAGCTGTTCAAGGCCCGCGACGAAATGAAGAAGGCCGGCGGCAAGGTGTTCGCCTACACCGCCGACCTGTCCGACATGGCCGACTGCGACCGGCTGGTGGCGACGATCCTGAAGGAGCACGGCCACGTCGACATCCTGGTCAACAACGCCGGCCGCTCGATCCGCCGTTCCATCGAGGCCAGCTACGACCGCTTCCACGATTTCGAACGGACGATGCAGCTCAACTACTTCGGCAGCATCCGCCTGATCATGGGCTTCATGCCGACGATGGTGCAGCGGCGCAAGGGCCACTTCATCAACATCAGTTCGATCGGCGTGCTGGCGAACTCGCCGCGCTTCTCCGCCTACGTCGCGTCAAAGGCCGCGCTGGACGCCTTCAGCCGCTGCGCGCAGGGCGAGCTGTCGGGCAAGGGCATCAGCTTCACCACCATCAACATGCCGCTGGTGAAGACGCCGATGATCGCGCCGACCAAGATGTACGACAGCGTGCCGACGCTGTCGCCGGATGAAGCCGCCGACCTCGTGGTCAAGGGCATCATCGAACGGCCCAGCCGGATCGCCACGCGGCTCGGCATCTTCGCCGCGCTGGTCAACGCGGTCGCGCCGAAGGCCTACGAGGCGGTGATGAGCACCGCCTTCGAACTGTTCCCGGATTCGGCGGCGGCCAAGGGCGACAAGAAGGCGCTGCGCGACGAGGCGCCGAGCCAGGAACAGATCGCGTTCGCGGCGCTGATGCGCGGGGTGCACTGGTAGAAGCTAAGGAGAGAGAGGAGTGAGTGGGGAGGAGTGAGTAAAAGCGAGAACTTCACGCTCCGCTTTTGCTTTTGCTTCCACTCACTCCTCACTCCTCTCCACTCACTCCTCGCTCCATCAGCGCTTCGCGGCGGCGGCCTTGGCGCGCTCGGCCACGTCCTTCTGGTAGTCGGCCATGTACGGCAGGTCGCGCAGCACCCTGGAATGCGGATCGAGGGTGAAGCTCTCGCCCGCCGCCAGCGCGACGTGGCCGCTTCCATCCGCCATCGGCACGTCCACCACGCGCTTGCCCGCGCGCACCTGCACCGGCATCGGGAACGGCTTGTCGCCCTCGGTCTTCCAGCGCAGTGCGAGGCCGCCGGCATCGCGCGTGGCGACGAGTTCCGGCAGCTTCACCGAGCGCAGGTAGACGTCGAAGAACCAGCCGTAGTCCTTGCCGGTGATGCGGTTAACCAGCGCGATGAAGTCGCCGGTGGACGCGTAGCGCGGCTTGAAGTTGCCGGGCCTGGGCGCGTCGGTGCCGTACACCAGCTCGCGGGTGGCGCGGAAGAAGGCGTCGTCGCCGATCAGCCCGCGCAGGGTGTGCAGCATCAACGCGCCCTTGTAGTAGACGTCGTTGCCCGGCCCGCGATCGGCGCTGGACACGCTCTTCTCGGCCATGCTGCGGCCGGCGACGATCGGGTAGCGCAGCATCAGCGCCGAGCGCATCTTCATCAGCGCCGCCATGTACTCCATGTCGCCGCGCAGCCATTGCAGGTACAGCGGCTGCATGTAGCTGCCGAAGCCTTCGTGCAACCACAGGTCGTCCCAGTCCACGTTGGTCAGCTGGTTGCCGAACCACTCGTGCGAGAACTCGTGCTGCAGCAGCCAGTCGTAGCCGGTCTCGGCCTTGCGGTAATCGTTGCCGTAGGCGTTGATGGTCTGGTGCTCCATGCCCAGGTGCGGGGTTTCCACCACGCCCATCTTCTCGTCGCCGAACGGATACGGGCCGACCGTCTCCTCGAAGAAATCCAGCATCGGCGCGAACTCGGCGAACAGCCCCTCGGCCTTGGCCTTGTTGCCCTTCAGGTACCAGAAGCGCAGCGGGATGACGTTGCCGTAGCGCGACTTGTAGTCGCCCTGCAGCAGTTCGTACGGGCCGACGTTGAGCGCGATGGCGTAGGTGTCCGGCTGCTTGGCGCGCCAGTGGTAGGTGCGCCAGCCGTCCTTCTCGTCCATGCCGGTGGCGATGCCGTTGCTGGCGGCGACCAGCGGGCTCGGCACGGTGATGTGCTGCACGACCTCCAGCGGCTCGCCCATCGGGTGGTCGATGCAGGGCCACAGCAGGTCGCAGCCCTCGCCCTGCACCGCCGTCGCGACCCACGGCTCGCCGGTCGGCGCCTTGGCCCAGACGATGCCGCCGTCCCACGGCGCCTTCGACGCCACATGCGGATGCCCGCCGTAGCGGATGCGCAGGGTGGCGCGCGTGCCGGCGGGCAGCGGCGCCGGAAGGTCGATGCGCATCCGGCCTTCCGGGTTGCGCCAGTGCGCGGCGTCGATGGCCTTGCCGTCGACTTCGACCAGGTCGACCGCGTAGCCGCGGTCCAGGTCGACCACGAGCTCGCCGACCGGCTTGTCCACCCGCAGGCGCAGGGTGGCGTCGCCGTCCAGCCGCTGCTGCGCGGGATCCACCTTGAACGACAGTTCGGCGCGTTCGATCAGCGTCGCTTCCTGTTCCGGCGCGCGCGGCAGGCCGGTGGCCGCGGTGGTGGCGGTCAGCGCGGGTTGCGGCGCGGCCTGCTGGGCATGGGCGGCGAATGCGGCGGCGGCCAGCGCGAGGGCCGTCAGGTGTCGTTGCGGGCGCATGGCATGTCCCCTGGAATTGATCGCATACCATCGCATAGCGGCGCACCGGCCGTGCCTGTCGTTGGTCATGCCGGCGCGGCGCGGCTTCACGAAATATGAACGGCCCCCAGCAGGGGCGGCCGATGCCGGGAAATCTCAGCGGCGATTCATGCGCACGGCCGCCAACTACGCATGAAGGGCGCGAATGGTCGCGCCCCGGGGAGACGAGAGAGATGAACCGCAGTCCCGCCTTGCGCATCCTGACCCCTGCCCTGCTCGGCACCGTGCTGGCGCTGGGCGCGGCCTTGCCCGCGTCCGCCGCCCGGCAGGACCGCGACAACGGCGACCAGCAGACCGAACGCAAGCAGCGTCCGGCGCAGCGCGAACAGCCGCGCGCCGACGCCCAGCGGCGCCCGATCCTGTCCGACCGCGCCCGCAGCAGCGACGACCAGCGCCGCGAGAACTGGGGCGAACTGGCGCGCCAGCAGCAGGAACGCCAGCGCGCGGAAGGCCAGCGCCAGCAGGCCGAGGCGCAGCGCGCGGCGCAGCAGCAGCGTGCCGCCGAACAGCATGATCGCGACCAGCAGCGCCAGCAGGCCGAAACCCAGCGCGCCGCGCAACAGCAGCGCATCGCCGAACAACGCGGTCGCGAGCAGCAGCGCCAACGGATCGAAGCGCAGCGCGCGTCGCAGCAGCAACGCGCCGTCGAGCAGCGCGACCGCGAACAGCAGCAGCGCCAGCAGCTCGAAGCCCAGCGCGTGGCGCAGCAACAGCGCATAGCCGGCCAGCGCGAGCGCGAGCAGCAGCGCCGCGACGACGCATCGCGCAGCCCGCAGGCGCGGGTGATCGCCGAGGCGCGCCAGCGCGAGGAGCGTCGCGACGACCGGCAGGACCGCCCCGGGCAGCGCCCCGACTGGCGCAACGACCGCGACGACCATCGCGGCGACGACCGCAACCGCCCCGACTGGCGCGGCAACGACGGCCATGGCCGCATCGACCGCGACCAGCAGCAGCGCCGGATCGAGGAGCAGCGCCGGCAGCAGGCGCAGTGGCAGCGCGAGGAAGCCAACCGCCGCGCGCAGTTCGAGCGTCAGCGCCACGACCTGGAGCGCCAGCGCCGCAACGCCCAGTACCGCTACCAGCAGGACTACTGGCGCCGCTGGCAGGCCGAACAGGCGCGCCGCCGCACGCTCCGCATCGACTACAACGACCCGTTCTTCTACACGCCCTACAACTACCGCTACAGCTACGGCGGCCGCTGGTACGACACCAACAGCTACGGCGCGCGGATGCTGGAGCAGGCGGTGCGCGACGGCTACCGCGAGGGCTGGTACGCGGGCCAGGCCGACCGCGCCGACCGCTGGCGCTTCGACTACGACGGCAACATCGGCTACCTCGACGGCAGCTACGGCTACTACGGCCAGTACGTGAGCCTGGGCGACTACCGCTACTACTTCCGCCAGGGCTTCCAGCGCGGCTACCAGGACGGCTATTACGGCCGCTCCCAGTACGGCCTGCAAGGCAGCGGCGGCGCAATGATCCTGCCGGCGATCCTCGGCATGATCCTGGCTTTCAGCATCGACAACTGAACCCGGCTCCCGCAAAAAGTCCCCGCAACACGAAAGACGCCCGGCCATCGCGCCGGGCGTCCTCGTTTCATGGCGTCAGCGCAACTGGCTGTCCTTGCTGCCGCGGCGGTTGTAGCCGCTGAAGCCGGCCTCGCGGTCGTGCGCTTCCTGGCAGGCCACGCACAGGCGCACGCCCGGGATCGCCTTGCGACGCGCGTCCGGGATCGGCGCATCGCATTCCTCGCAGCGCTCCAGCCCCGGGCCGCTGGGCAGGCGGCTGCGCGCCCGCGCGATGCCGTCCTTCACCGTCGCGTCGATCTGGTCCTGCACCGCGCCGTCGCCGGCCCAACCGGTCGCCATGGCTGCGCTCCCGAACTGTCAGAGGCGGCCAGCCTAGCAGGGGCCCGCTGAAGCGCGGCGGATCAGGCGCCGCGCTTCTTCCACAGCGCCAGCAGCTCGGCTTCCTGCTCGCGCGGGATGCCGGCGCGCGGCTTGGCCTGGCGCTCCGCGGGCAGGCCGTGGAACCACGCCAGCAGGTCGGCCACGGTGGTCGCCAGCGGACGGAAGGTGAGCCCGGCGGTAATGGCGCGCGCATTGCTCACGCTGCCGTAGCCGGAGAACGGATTGCCCTCGCGCGGCACCCAGATCGGCGTGTCGACCTTGTGTTCGTCGAGGAACTGCGGCGAGACGTGCACCATCCGCACGCCCTTGCCGGTCACCGCCTGGCAGCCGTGCAGCATCGCGTCCATCAGCAGCGGATAGTCGGGGCCGACCGCATTGAAGGTGCCGTAGGCCTTCGCCTCGGCGAGCCGGATCATCCACTCGCCTAGGTCGCGGCCGTCGATGATCTGGATCGGGTCCAGCCCGTCGCCCGGCACCAGCATCTCGCCGCCCTGCTCCACCCGCAGCGGCCAGTAGCTGAAGCGGTCGCTCTCGTCGCGCGGGCCGACGATGTAGCCAGGGCGGACAATCGTGCTGCGCTCGCCGAAATGCTTGCGCACCTCCGCCTCGCTCAGCGCCTTCAGCGGGCCGTACAGGCCCTCGATGTCGGCCATCAGCGACTGCTGGGTTTCCGCCATCGCGTCCTTGCCCTTGTAGGGAGCGAGCGGCGCGGTTTCGTCGATGCCGGGCCTGGCGCCGTCGGCATAGACCGAGATGGTCGAGATGAACAGGTAGTGGCCGACGTTGCCCTTCAGCACCTTGCCGGCGTCGCGCACCCAGAACGGCAGCGAGGTCGGGTTGTCGATGCACACGTCCCATTTGCGGCCCTTCAGCGAGGCCAGGTCGCCGGTGTTGCGGTCGCCGTGCAGCTGCTCCACTTCGCCCGGCCATTCCGGCGACGGCCGCTTGCCGCGGTTGAACAGCGTCACCCGGTGCCCGCGCGCCAGCGCGTAGGCGACCTGGAACGGGCCGGTGAAGCCGGTGCCGCCGAGGATCAGGATGTCGAGCGGCTTCGCCGCCTTGCCGACCGGCGCTGCCGCCGTTTCCGGCATGCCGATGGCGGGCAGCGCGACGGCGGCCGCGGCGAGCGTTCCGAACTTCAGCAGGTCACGACGTGTGGTGCGCATGCGATGCCTCCCCGGCGGCGTTGTCCGGCGGCAGTCTTGCACCGCGCCGTGGCGATGGCGCATGACGGAAGTCGGGGTGACCTCCGTCGAAGTCCGCGACGCCGGCCCGGCCCGACCGTTCGTCGGAAATAGAAAAATTGTTCTAGACATATTTTTCTAGACATTGTTTTCTAAACCCGTGGCCGGCAGGCCGCATCGAACCCCGTATTCCGGAACTCCGCAGACGCCATGCCCGCACCCCGCCCGCCCAAACCCACGCCCGCCGAACTCGGCCTGCTGCGCACGCTCTGGCAGCTCGGCCCCAGCACCGCGCGGCAGGTCCACGAAGCGCAGCGGCGCGAGCGCCCGGAGCTGACCTACGCCAACGTGCTGCGGCTGATGCAGATCATGCACGGCAAGGGCCTGCTCAAGCGCGACGAGAGCCAGCGCTCGCACGTCTATGCGCCGGTGCAGGCGAAGGGCTCCTTGCAGAACCGGCTGCTGGACGACCTGATCCACAAGGCCTTCGCCGGCTCCGGCAAGGCGCTGGTGATGGCCGCGCTGCGCGGCGGCCGGGTCAGCGACGAAGAACGCGCCGAGATCCAGCGCTTCCTGGAGGAAAACCGCGATGCGTGACGCCCTCTTCCACCTGGTACCGGCACTGGGCACGACGCTTCTGCATTTCCTCTGGCAAGGCGCGCTGCTCGGCCTGCTGGCTGCGCTGGCGCTGGCGCTGCTGCGCAACGCTCGCCCGCAGACACGCTATGCGGTGGCCTGCGCCGCGCTGCTGGCGTCGCTGCTGTTGCCGGTGCTGACGCTGATGCGGCTGCTGGCCGTTCCGGCGACGACGGCTGCCGCAAGCCTGATGTCCGCGTCCCCCACCACCGGCGCGAGCGGCATCGCGTGGCAAGCGCTGGCCGGCGACGCCCCCCTCCGCATCACCGACGCCCTGCCCTGGCTGGTCGCCTGCTGGGCGCTGGGCGCATGCGTGCTGTCGCTGCGCCTGGCCGGTGGGCTGTACTGGGTGGCACGGCTGCGCCAACGCGCCTGGACGGACGATGCGGCGGCGCAGCAATCCATCGCCGACCGGCTGGGCGCGCGGCTGGGCCTGCGCATCAACGTGCCGGTGCGGCTGACCCTCGACGCCGCTTCGCCGCTGGCCATCGGCTGGTGGCGGCCGATGGTGCTGCTGCCGGCGTCGCTGGCGATGCGCATGCCCGCGCCGCTGCTGGAAGCGCTGATCGCCCACGAACTGGCGCACATCCGCCGCCACGACTATCTGGTCAACCTGCTGCAGGGCGTGGCCGAAGCGCTGTTGTTCTATCACCCGGCGGTGTGGTGGCTGTCGCGCCGCATACGCTGCGAGCGCGAGCTGATTGCCGACGACCTCGCCGCCGCCGCGCTGGGGCAGCGCCGCAATCTCGCCCTCGCCCTGTCCGAACTCGACCGCCTGCTCGACGACGCAGCCACGCCGCTGCTCCCGCACTTCGCACCCGCCGCCCAAGGAGGCCAGCTCATGTCCCGTATCCAGCACCTGCTCCGCCCACGCGCGCACGCGCACGCGCTTGCGCCCGGCTTGATCCTGCCCCTGCTCGGCCTGGCGCTGGCCGGCGCGGGCCTGTATGCGCACGCCGCTTCGCCGCGCAGCCCATCCGCGCAAAGCACCTCTGCCACCCCATCCTCCGTCGCCATTCCGGCGCCTCCCGCACCACCGCCGGCGCATCCCGGGTCTTCCGCCATTCCGACGCCTCCCGCGCCTCCCGCACCGCCGCCGGCTCCCCCGCCCCCCCAATCCTGCCCATTGCTCCCCCCGCACCGCCCGCACCACCCGCGCCTCCGGTTCGCGCCGCAGCGCCGGTCGCCACCGCGTTCCGGCACGGCGACGACGGTTATGCGGTGGTGCGTAGGAACCGCAACGGCTTCTCGATGTCCGGCGATCTCGACGACGCAAACGACATCGCCGCCGCGAAGCGCGGCATCGACGGCGACTTCATCTGGTTCCGCCGCGATGGCAAGGCCTTCGTCCTGCGCGATCCCGCCTTGCTGGCCCGCGCCGACAAGGCGTGGGAAGGCGCGAAAGCCCATGAAGCGAAAATGCACGCACTGGAAACGCGGATGCAGCCGCACCAGCGCAAGCTGGAAACCATCAGCCAGCGCATGGAGGGCATGCATGCGAACTTCGAACAGACGCCGCAAATGCGCGAAGCGGAGCGTTCGATCCAGGCCATCGCCGAGCGGCAGCGTGAGTTGGCCGAGCGCCAGCGCGCGCTGGCGCAGCGGCAGGTACGGGCAGGCAGCGACGCCCAACGCCAGGAGCTGGATCAGCAGATGCAGCGGTTGAGTGCGCAACATGAGGCGTTGAGCGCGGAGATCGAACGCCACTCGACCGTGCTCCAGAGCCAGCACGAGCGCATGCGCGGCGAAAGCGCACGGATGGAAGCCGTCGCCCGCGAAATGGAAGCCGCCAGCAAGCCGATGGAAGCGATCGGCAAGGAAATGGAAGCGGTGGGCAGGCAGTTGGAACGGCAGGCCCGCATCGCCGATCGCCAGGTGCGCAGCCTGATCGACGAAGCCGTGCGGCAAGGCCTGGCGCAGCCCGCGCCGACGCTGCGCTGACCGAACCGGAGCATACCGATGCCGAAGCGTCTTGCCCTGTTGTGCTGCCTGCTCCCCGGCGTCGCGTTCGCGCAGACGACCGGGCAATGGGTCATGACCACCGACCTGTGGGGCAACCCCGCCTACCGGACGCTCACCCTGGTCGAGGACGGCGACACGCTCACCGGCGACATCGACGGCGACAAGCTCGCCGGACGCCGCACGGGTTCGACGATCACGTTCCAGGACGTCGATGCGAACAACGCGACGTACTCGTTCACGGGCGTCATCGAAGGCGGCCGCATCGAGGGCATCGCCGAGTTCCCCGACACCAACAACCCGGCCCTGCGCGCCCAGCACGCCTTCACCGCGCGCCGCATCCCCGACCGCCCCGCCGGGCCACCGCGACGCCACGAGTTCGCGCCAACCGACTACTCCAACACCTTCGACCCGCATCGTCTGCCGGTGCTGACGGTCTGGCCGGGCGACACCATCCACACCACCACCCTCGACTCCGGCGGCGCGGACGAAAACGGGCACACCCAGGCCCTGTTCGGCAATCCCCAGACCGGCCCGTTCTTCATCGCCACCGCGTCGCCCGGCGACACGTTGGTCGTGCGGATCAAGCGCCTGCGGCTGAACCGGGGCTATGCCGACAGCCTTGACGACATTGTCGATCACGCGCTGGGCGCAAGCCTGGTGGCCGGGGCGAACGACCTGGGCAAACCGGTGCGCTGGAAACTGGATCGCGTGCGCGGGCTGGCCAGCCTGGAAACGCCGACCGAGCGCTTGAAGGGGCTGTCCATCCCGGTGCGGCCGATGCTCGGCGGGCTGGCGGTCGCGCCGGGCTTCGGCGCCGCACCCGTGTCCACCGGCGACAGCGGGCGCTTCGGCGGCAACATGGACTTCAACGAAGTGGTGGAAGGCAATACCGTCTACCTGCCCGTGCAGCAGCCCGGCGCGCTGCTGTACCTGGGCGACGCCCACGCCCTGCAGGGCGACGGCGAAACCACGCAGTACGCGCTGGAAACCTCGATGGACGTCGAACTCACGGTCGATGTCATCAAGGGCAAGGCGATCCGCATGCCGCGCGTCGAATCGGCCACCGAGCTCATGGTGCTCGGCCAGGCCGGCTCGCTGGACGAGGCGCTGCGCTCAGCCACCACCGGGCTGGTGCAATGGCTGCAGCAGGACTACGGCTACACGCTGTCCGAATGCGCGATCCTGCTGGGCAGTTCCGTGCGCTACGGCGTTCCCAATCTGGCCGGCCGCAACGTCGGCGTCGCCGCCCGGCTCGACAAGGCGCTGCTGCGTAAATAAACGATCACGCCGGCATTACCCGGCAGCGGTAAGGTAGTGCATCCCCGCCCGCCGGAATCCGCCATGCGCCGCCTCGTCGCTTTCGCCCTTGCCCTCGCCCTCTCGACGCCGGCGCTGGCCGCGCTCAAACCCGGCGTCGCCGCGCCCGCGTTCACCGCACCGGCCTATCTGGCCGGCCAGCCCTTCACCTTCGATCTTGCCGACGCGCTGAAGAACGGCCCGGTGGTGCTGTACTTCTTCCCGGCCGCGTTCACGCCGGGCTGCAACGTGGAAGCGGCGGCGTTCTCGCAGGCCATCGACAAGTTCAAGGCGCAGGGCGCGAGTGTGATCGGCATCACCGCCGGCAATACCGACCGACTGGAGGAGTTCTCGAAGGACACCGAGAAATGCGCCGGCAAGTTCCCGGTCGCCGCCGACGAGGGCGCGAAGATCGCCAGATCGTTCGACGCCACCATGACGATGAAGCCGGACCTGTCCAGCCGCACCTCCTACCTGATCGGCAAAGACGGCCGCATCGCGGCGGAGTTCGATGCGATGAACCCCAACCAGCACGTCAAGGAAATGCTGGAGGCGGTGGGCGCGTTGCAGGCGAAGCGCGGCGGGAAGTGACCGGTCGCGGCCGCTGGCAAACGTCCTCTTGAAGCGTTGGACGCGGAAAAACGCGGATCAGATCTTCCGGATCAGATTTTTTCCGCGTTGATCCGCGTCTAAAAACATTTGCCACGGGCTCGCCCACGCGCGAGCCGTGCAAGCGATCCACTGCGCCTCAGAACGACTTGCGCGCCAGCTTTCCGTGCAGTTCCGAGATCAGCATGGTCGCGGCCGAGCCGTACCAGGCGTGGTATTCGGCCACCATCTCGCCCTGCCGGATGACCGGATCGGTCGCGGTCAGCGCCTTCGCCTCGTCGATGTCCTTCACCGCGAACACGAACAGGCCGCGCCAGTCGCCGCCGGCATCGCCGAACGGGCCGGCCAGCGCCAGCTTTCCTTCCTTGGCCAGGCGATCCATGTTCGCCATGTGCCCGGCAAACATCGCCTTGCGCGCCTCCGGGTCCTTCACCGGCGTCGGGCCGGTCCGCAGGATCACCAGCACGTAGCTGCGCATCCCGTAATCGTCCGCGCCGGTGCGACGCGCGAGTTCGGCGTCGAAGCCGGGGGCGGGTTGTGCGTCGGAAGGCTTCGCGGGCTCGCCCGCATGCGTGGCGCCGATGGCGCAGAGGCCGGCGAGCATCAGGGCATGGAAACGGCGCATAGGAGGGCTCCTTCCGGATGTCACGAACCGGCCGTCAGCGCGTCGCGCTCGGCCCTGTCCAGCACCAGCGGCTCGCGCAGCGGCAGGCCGTCCGCATCGAACAGCAATACGTTGCGCCGGCCGCGCAGCCGCGCGCCGAGCAGGTTGGCGACGATGCGCAGGGTGCCGACGAAGCGCGCCAGCCCGGACGATTCCACTTCGCCCGTCGCCGATTCCGCGTTGACCGCGATGCGTCCGCGCGGGCCGTAGGCGGCGTCGATGGCCTCCGCCGGTTCGGCGATGGCGGGCACCGGCACGCCGAGGTAGTACAGCTTCGAATCGCGCGGGATGTTGCCCAGCGGCGTGCGGCAGCAGCTGGCGTACCAGCGCAGCAGGCCGCGCGGGCCCAGCGACATGCAGGTCACCTGGTCGAAGCCGCGGGTGAAGCGCAGCCCGTCCGGCGCCATCGCCACGATGTCGGTGCCGCCGGCGGCGTCCAGCAATCCTTCGCCGCCCAGCCAGCGGGCGAACGCCTGGCAGTCGCGGCAGTAACACGTGGCGCGCGCGTAGGCGCGCTGCGGATCGACCTCGCCCTGCACCTGTCCGCAACGGCATGCCAGTTTCATTCCGCCCCCGTCTCGCAAGTCATCCCGTGGGCACGATAACGGATGCGGGCGGACTTGACGCCCGCCCGCATCGTGCCGCGTTTGCCGGATCGCTTGCCGGCGCGTTTCCCAGGCGCGTTTACCAAATACGCACGCGCTGTTCCGGCGGCAGGTACATGGCGTCGCCGGGCTTCACGTCGAACGCCTTGTACCAGGCGTCGAGATTGCGCAGCGGGCCGTTGGCGCGGTACATCACCGGCGAATGCGGGTCGGTCTTGATCAGCCGCAGCAGCGATTCGTCGCGGTACTTGCCCTTCCACACCTGCGCCCAAGCCAGGTAGAAGCGCTGGTCGCCGGTGAGGCCGTCGATCACCGGCGCCGGCTTGCCGCCCAGGCTGATCTGGTAGGCCGTGTAGGCCATCGACAGGCCGCCGAGGTCGCCTAGGTTCTCGCCCATGGTCAACCCGCCGTTGACGCACTGGCCGTCCAGCGGGCAGTAGGCGTCGTACTGCGCGCCCAGCGCCTTGGTGCGCTGCTCGAAGCGGGCGCGGTCCTCGTCGGTCCACCAGTTGCGCTGGATGCCGTCGGCGTCGGACTTGCTGCCCTGGTCGTCGAAGCCGTGGCCCATCTCGTGGCCGATCACCGCGCCGATGCCGCCGTAGTTCACCGCCGCGTCCGCGTTCACGTCGAAGAACGGCGGCTGCAGGATCGCCGCCGGGAACACGATCTCGTTGAACGCCGAGTTGTAGTAGGCGTTCACCGTCTGCGGGGTCATGCCCCACTCCTCGCGGTCGGTCTTCTGGCCGACGCGGCGGTTCTGGTCGGCGCGATTGAACCTGCGCAGGGCGACGGCGTTGCCGAGCAGGTCGTCCGCCTTGATCGCGACGCTGGAATAGTCCTTCCACTTCGACGGATAGCCGATCTTCGGGCGGAAGGTGGACAGCTTGCGGAAGGCTTCGGCCTTGGTCGCTTCGCCCATCCAGTCGAGCTGCTCGATGTTCGTGCGCAGCGCCGCGCGCAGGTTCTCGACCAGCTGGTCCATCGCCGCCTTGGCTTCCGGCTTGAAGTAGCGCGCCACGTACAGTTCGCCCAGCGCCTCGCCCAGTCCGCCGCGCGAACCGACCAGCGCCATCGCGCGCTTCCAGTCCTCGCGCTGCGCCTTCTGCCCGCCCAGCACCTTGCCGTTGAACTCGAACGAGGCGGCGTCGATCTCGCTGCTCAGCAGATCGGCGTTGCCGTCCACCGCGTGGAAGGCGAGGTAGTCGCGCCAGGTCGCCAGCGGCGTGGCGCCGATCACGTCGATGACCGGCTGGATCACGTCCGGCGTGCTGATGTTGAGTTTGTCCGGCTGCGGCATTTCCTGCGCGCGCAGCTGCGCGGCCCAGTCGTAGCCCGGGAACTTCCGCTGCAACTCCGCGAAGGTGAACACGTTGTAGGTCTTGTCGCGGTCGCGCAGCTTCACCCGGTCCCACTGCGGCTTGGCCAGCGCGGTTTCGAGCGCCAGCACCGCCTCGGCGCGCGCCTTGGCGTCGGCGCCGGTGACGCCGGCGAAGCCGAGCATGCGCTGGATGTGGGCGACGTAGGCTTCGCGGATCTTGACGAAGCGCGCATCCGGATTGAGGTAGTAGTCGCGGTCCGGCAGGCCCAGGCCGCCGACGCCGAGCACGACCTGGTAATGGTCGGGGTCCTTGCGGTCGGTGCCCACGTACAGGCCGAACGGCGCATCGCTGCCGTCGATGCCGGCGTTGCCGAACGCGGCGACCAGCTTGTCCTTCGAGTCGATCGCGGCGATGCGCTCCAGCACCGGCTTGAGCGGCGAGATGCCGGCGGCGTCGCGAGCGGCGCGGTCAATGAAGCTGTCGTAGTAGTCGCGCAGCTTGCGGCCGTTGCTGCCGGGCGCCAGATCCTTGCTCGCCAGCAGTTCCTGCATCAGCGCGCGGGTCTGCTCCTCGGCGCGGTCGCGCAGCTGGTTGAACGAGCCGTAGTTGGTCTCGTAGTCCTTGAGGACGTAGGTGTCGATCCAGCGGCCGCTGGCGTAGCGGTTGAAGTCGTCGCCCGGCTTGACCGAGGTGTCGCGCGCGGACAGGTCCACGCCGAAGCTGCCCAGCTGCGGCTTGCCCGCGGGCGTGGCGGCGGTGGCGGAGGAATTGGCGACGGCCAGCACGCCGGCGATGCCGAGGCCGAGCAGGGAACGCTTCATGGTTCGATCCGATGCGAAGGGAAACCGCGAGCGTAGCCATCCGGCGCTCGATGCGCCCGTGACTTTCGTCCCCCTTGCGCGTCAGTCCTCGTCCGCCGCCTGCAGGTCCGCCGGATCGGCGTCGTAATCGAGGAGATCGCCCGGCGCGCACGCCAGCACCGCGCACAGCTTGGCCAGCGTGCGGAAGCGGATGCCGCGCACCTTGCCGCTGCGGAACAGCGACATCTGGGTCTCGCTGATGCCGACCCGCGCGGCCAGCTCGCGCGCGGTCATGCCGCGCGCGGCCAGCATCGCGTCGAGGGTGATCCGGATCGGCATCAGACGATCTCGTCCAGTTCCGCCTGCAAGGCGCGCGCGTGGTCGATCACCCGCGCCAGCAGCACCAGCGCGGCGCCGACCACGCCCAGCACGATGCCGGACAGGTCGAAGTACATCACGCTGCCCTGCCCGCCCGCGATCATCCGCGACAGGTTGGTCACCGCGAACACGCTGAGCAGCGCGCCGGCCAGCACGCCGATGCCGACGTGGCGCAGCGCCCGCGCCAGCGTGGCGTGGAACAGCCGGCCCGCCGCCAGGTCGCCCAGCGCGCGCTGCACCGCCCACAGCGCCCACAGATAGCCCAGCCCCGGCAACAGGCGCACCAGCATCAGCAGCAGCCGCGTACCGGCGTCGCCATCGGCGCGCGACGGGAACCAAGGCAGCCCGCCCGCGCCCAGCGCCAGCAGCAGGAACAGGCCGCAGAACACCGCCAGCGTGGCGATGCGCAGCAGGCGGCATTGCTGCCGGAAGCGGTCGGGGACGGTCATGGCGGCGGGTTTCGGCAATGGGCGATGGCGGGAGGAATTTTAATCTTGACTTAAATCTCCATGCCCGCGCAAACTTTATCCAAGACTTAAAACATCACGAGGCGACGCCATGCCCCACGCCACACCCCTCGCCATAGAAACCCGCGGCCTGACCCGCCGCTTCGGCGCGCGCACCGCCGTCGACGCCATCGATCTGCGCGTGCCGGAGCGCAGCGTCTACGGCTTCCTCGGCCGCAACGGCGCCGGCAAGACCACCACCATCAAGCTGCTGCTGGGCCTGCTGAAGGCGGACGCCGGCAGCGCAAGGATCGCCGGCATCGACGTTGCGACGGATCGCATCGCCGCCGCGCGCAAGGTCGGCGCGCTGCTGGAGGCGCAGGGCTTCTACGCGTACCTGACCGGCCGCGAGAACCTCGACCTCAGCCGCCGCCTGCTCGGCCTGCCCGCCGGCGAGCCCGACCGCGTGCTGGAGATCGTGGAGATGGCCGCGCACGCCGGCCGCCGCGTCGCCGACTATTCGCTGGGCATGCGCCAGCGCCTCGGACTGGCGCGGGCGATGCTGGGCGCGCCGCCGGTGCTGGTGCTGGACGAACCGACCAACGGCCTCGATCCTGAGGGCATCGCCGACATGCGCCGCTTCCTGCGCGAGCTGCCCGAACGCGCCAACGCCACCGTGCTGCTGTCCAGCCACCTGCTCGGCGAGATCGAGCAGACCGCCACCCATGTCGGCATCCTCGGCCACGGCCGGCTGGTGCTGCAGGGCGCGCTGGCCGAACTGAAGGCGGGGCTGGCGGCCGAAGTGGAGATCGGCACCGACGCGCCGGAGCAGGCGGTGGCGGTCGCGCGCAGCCACGGCTTCGCGGCCGAACGCGACGACGACGCCGTGGTCGTGCGCCTGGCCGCCGGCGAGGAACCGCGCGGCGCGGCCGCCGCGCTCAACCGCGCGCTGTGCGTGGCGGGCGTGCGCGTGCATGCGCTCGCGCCGCGCCAGCGCAGCCTCGAACTTCTCTACCGCCAGGCCGCGCAGCCCGTCGCGGCGGCGGCCTGACATCGCCCCAAAATCCGGAGCCCGCCATGTCCGTTGCCTCGCCCACTTTCTCCGTTCGCCCTGCCCGCTTCGCCACCGCGCTCGCGGTGGAGGCCTACAAGCTGCGCCGCTCGCTGGCCCTGCTGCTGGCCGCCGTCGCGCCGCTGCTGATTGCGGTGTTCGTGTTCTTCAACCTGCTGCGCGGGGAGAAGCCCGCGCCGTGGACGATGTCGCTGCAATTCTCGGCGGCGATCTGGGCGTTCTTCATGCTGCCGATGAGCGTCACCGCGCTGACCGCGCTGGTGGCGCAGACCGAGCACGGCCCGCGCGCTTGGGACCACCTGCGCGCGCTGCCGCTGCCGCGCTGGCACCTGTACGCGGCGAAGGCCGTTTGCGTGCTGGCGCTGGTCGCGGCGATGAGCCTGCTGCTGGCCCTGCTGACGTCGCTGGCGGTCGTCGCCGCCGGCATCGCCAAGCCCGCGGTGGCCGCCGCCGGCGCGCCGGATTTCGCCGCCCATCTGCTCCTGCTGGGCCGCATCTTCCTTGCCGCGTGGCTGCTGGTGGCGGTGCAGCTGTGGATCGCGCTGCGCTGGGCCAGCTTCGTGCCGGCGCTGGCGACGGGCATCGCCGGCACCTTCTTCGCCGTGGTCGCCACCTCGGCGAAGATCGGGGTGGCGATGCCCTGGCAGATTCCGGTCAACCAGCTCGCCAGCGACCCGGCCCGCGCCGACCTAGCGCTGGCGCTGGGCTTCGGCGGCGGCATCGCCGCCTTCGCGCTGATGCTGTGGCGGATGGGCCGGCGCGAGGTGCTCTGAACATGCCCGCGTGAGCATTCGCGGGCAGACAAAAGCCTTCCGACGCGGATTGACGCGGATAAAACCGGATAGGGCCGTTGGAAAGCGATCGGCGTTGATCCGCGTCCAAACGCGTGCGCTCCGGCGGCGCTACAGCGCCGCCGTCACCACGATCTCCACCTTCCAATCCGGATCGGCCAGCTTCGCCTCCACGGTGGCGCGCGCGGGCGCCTTGCCCGGCACCACCCATGCGTCCCACGCGCGGTTCATGCCGGCGAACTCGGCGATGTCGGCCAGGTAGATCTGCGCGCGCAGGATGCGGGTCTTGTCGCTGCCGGCCTGCGCCAGCAGCGCGTCGATGGCGGCCAGCACCTCGCGAGTCTGGGTTTCGATGTCGGCGCCCGCGGTTTCCGGCACCTGCCCGGCCAGGTGGACGATGCCACCGTGGATCACGGCCTCGGACATGCGCGGGCCGGCGTCGATGCGGCGGACATGCCGCGCCAGCGCGAAATCCAGCGCCGCGCACACCGCCGCCGCCTGCGCGTCGTTGCACTGCTGCGGGGTGGCGCGCGGGCTGTCCGGATAGACCTCGGTGGTGGTGACGAAGCGCGCGTCGGTGATGCCGGCGCACAGGCCGAGCGCGCGGCAGTCGTATTCGATCACGCCCGGCGCGACCACCGGTGAGCCGATGATGGTGCCGTCCGGATCGGCCGGCGCGATGTGGGTCACCTTCGCCACCTCGGCGTTGATCGCCCACTGGAAGGCCGGCTCCGGGCGCGCGCTGTCGGCGCACAGGTAGAAGCCGTCGGGGATGGTGCCAGGCTCGAACGGCTTGCCGTCGCGCGCGGCCAGCGACGGGCGGAACTCGGTTTCGTCGCTGTCGGTGGTTTCGTGCAGGTCGATGTGCACGAGGACGTGGTCGCCCAGCGAACGCAGCAGTTCCCACAGCGCCGCCGATTCGGCGGCCGGGCTGCCGGCGCGGAAGTTGCGGTTCGGGTCGAGCGCCTGCGCGTTCCAGCGGTGGATGCGCTCATAGGCCCACGGGCTGACGCAGGGCGCGATCAGCGCGTTGGCGCGGCCCGCGTAGTCGGCCGCGTGGCGCTCGGCGAACTGCAGCGCGCCGTGCACGCCGCTGGTCTCATACCCGTGCACGCCGCCGGTCACCACCGCCACCGGCAGCGCGTCGTCCCAGTCGCGGCTGCGCAGGACGAACAGCGGATAGCGGCCGTCGGCGCCGCAGTCCAGTTCGCCGTACTGCGCCACGTCGAAGGCATCGCGCAGCGCGTCGATCCGGGCCAGCACCTCGTCGGCGTAGCTGCGCTTCTTCGCCTGCATCGCGCGCCAATGCGCCTTTTCGGCCTCGCCCCAGGGCTGGCCCGGCGTGCCGATGGGAAATGCGTTCATCGCGTCGTCCTTGCAACGGAACAAGGCGGCATTTTCGCATCTGCGCGCCGCCGTGCGGCCTTCGACTTCAAATCCGCTTCACCTCCGCGCCATCGCCGGCACGCGCCCGGCGCGCATCGTGGCCGGCATTCCAGCCGCCGAGGGCCGCATGCGGGACGCCAACGATTTCGATTTCGACGTGACCGTGGTCGGCGCCAGCTTCGCCGGTGCGGCCTGCGCCATCGCCGCCGCCAGGCGCGGGCTGCGCGTCTGCGTGCTGGAGCGCAAGCGCGATCCCGGCGACAAGCTGCGCACCACCGGCATCATCGTGAAGGAGGCTGCCGAGCGCACGTTGTTGCAGGCCATTCCGGCGCGGCTGACCCGCCGCATCGAATCGGTGCGCCTGTACGCGCCCAGCCTGAAGCAGGTGGCGCTGGCCGCGCCCGGCTACTACTTCCTGACCACCGACACGCCGGCGGTGATGCGCTGGCTGGCACAACAGCTATGCGAACGCGGCGCCGAGCTGCGGCTGGGCTGCGCGTTCACCGACGCGGCGCGCATCGACGGCGGCTGGCAGGTGCAAGGCGTCGGCCGCACGCGCTATCTGGTCGGCGCCGACGGCGCGCGCTCGCGGGTGGCGCGGCGCTGCGCGCTGGGCGAGGTGCGGCAATTTCTCTACGGCATCGAATACGAGTTCCCCGGCGCGAAGCTGGCCGACCCGAACGCCCTGCACTGCTTCATCAGCAAGCGCTACGCGCCCGGCTACATCGGCTGGCTGGCGCAGAACCCGGGCGGCGTGCAGGCCGGGCTGGCGCTGCGCCACGACCCCGCCAACGCGCGCGTGCCGGACATCGACGGCTTCCTGCTGCGCGTGGGCATCGCCGGCGGGTTGCCGCGCCACCTGCGGCCCGGCCACACCCGCGCCGGGCTGATCCCGTGCAGCGGGCCGGTCGCCGGCCTGGCCCGCGACAACGCCATCCTCACCGGCGATGCCGCCGGCATCGTCTCGCCGGTCACGGCGGGCGGCATCCACTCGGCATGGGAGCACGGCGACGCGGTGGGCCGCGCCATCGCCGCGCACCTGTGCGACGGCGGGCCGGCGCCGGAACAGGCGGCCATCGACGCCGCACCGCGCTTCCGCGCCAAGCGCGCGCTGCGCTGGATGTACGACCGCCTGCAATTCGACTGGCCGTTCGACTTGCTGCTGCATTCGCCGCCGCTGCGCTGGGCGGCGGAACAGGTGTACTTCCACAAGCGCGGCGGCTGAACGCCGGCGGCGAACGTGGATACAGGGGTTTCCCGTTGGCATGCGGCTGTTTTTTTCGACGCGGATCAACGTGGATAAAGCCGATGACAGGGATTCTTGTACGCGTCTTTCCGCGTCGATCCGCGTCCAATCTTTTCGCTGCGAACAAATGCGATGCCGCCGGGTCAGCCGCTGCAATCCCCGCAGCACACCGAGGCCAGCTGCTGCACCTCGCTCGGCGGGTAGCCGGCCTGCGCCAGCACCGTGGCCAGTTCGTCGCCGCTCATCCACACCGTCGCCCGCAGCGCGCCGCCGGCGGGATCGACATCGACCAGCGCGGCCGGGTCGGCCTGCCGCAGCGCGTCGTCGATGGCGACCATGTCGGGCGCGTCGGCCGCCAGCCTGATCCGGAATTCCATGCCATCCTCCGCGTCCGCGCGCACCCGTCGGCGCGACTGCGATCCTCCGCCGCGCGCGGGCCGCGCGCCCTGATCCGGGTCAAGCGCGAACGAGGGCTACAGCATCCGCTTCAGGGTGTCGTCTCGGCGGAACGCGTGGTGCCAGATCGCCGCCAGCACGTGCAGGCCGATCACCCAGTAGAAGGCTTCGCCGATGGCGCCGTGCAAATCTTCCAGCTGGTGCGCCAGCGCTTCGTTCTCCGGCAGCAGCGACGGCAGGGCGATGCCGGTGAACGGAATCTTCACCGCCTTGCCGTCGCTCCAGGCGGTCGCCAGGCCCAGCAGCGGCATCGCGATGAAGAAGGCGTACAGGGCCAGATGCACCAGCTTGGCCGCCAATGCGCTGACGCCCTCCAGCGGCGGCGTTACCGGCGGCGCGCCGAAGCGGCGGCGGGCGAGCAGCCGCCACCAGACCAGCGCGAACACCGCGATGCCGGCCCAGAAATGGCCCTGCATCATCGCGGCGCGGCCCGCGCTGCCACGCGGGAACAGGCCGCGCTGCTCGATCAGCAGGTAGGCGGCCAGGATCAGCAGCGCCATCAGCCAGTGCAGGCGGCGCAGAACGGGGGCGTAGCGCGGACAGACGGCGGCATTCATGGCGCGACTCCGGTCGTGACTGCATCCACTATGCCGGCAATCGCGCGGCGGATTCTGACTTCGATCAATCCCCGGCGGCCGGCGCGTCCGCGCCGAGCAGGCCGGCCATATCGGCGTCCTTCTCCCGCCACAGGCCGTTCATCCACTGCTGGAAGCGGACCCGGAACTCGCGGTCGTTCTGGTAGTCGCCGCGCGCCAGTTCGGCCGGGATCGCGCGCTGGCGGATCTGCACGCGCACCTCGGGAATGCGGTTGGCCAGCAGGTCGATCAGCGACGGGCTGCCGGCCGGATAGGCGATGGACACGTCGAGGATCGCGTGCAGCCCCTCGCCCATCGCGTCCAGCACGAAGGCCACGCCGCCCGATTTGGGCTTGAGCAGGTGCCGGTAGGGCGAGCCCTGCCTGGCGTGCTTGCCGGCGGTGAAGCGGGTGCCTTCGACGAAGTTCATGATCGCCACCGGGATGGCGCGGAACTTCTCGCAGGCGCGGCGGGTGGCTTCGATGTCGCGCCCGGCCAGCGCCGGATTGCGGGCGATCTGCTTGGGCGTGTAGCGGCCCATGAACGGGAAATCCAGCGCCCACCACGCCAGCCCCAGCAGCGGCACCCAGAACAATTGCCGCTTGAGGAAGAAGCGCAGCAGCGGGATGCGCCGGTTGAACACCTTCTGCAGCACCAGGATGTCCACCCAGCTCTGGTGGTTCGCCAGCACCAGGTAGTGGCCGTCTACATGCAGTTCGGCATCGCCGCGCACGTCCAGGCGGGTGTGCGTGAACGCGTCCCACAGCCGGTTGTTGACGCCGATCCAGCTCTCGGCGATGCCGGTCAGCAGCGGATTGCAGGCCACCCGCAGGCGCGGCAGCGGCAGCAGCACCTTCAGCAGCGCGACGAGCAGCAGCGGGACGACGTGCAGCACGGTGCTGGCGATGATCAGCAGGAACAGCAGCGCAAGGCGGAACGGCAGCATCGGTTCGCAAGACGTTGGAACAGGCGGCCATTGTCGCGGAAAACCCGGCGCGATTCAGGCCGCCGGTATCATTCGCGCATGTCCCGATATACCGGCCCCCTGCTCACGCGCCCGCTGGGCGATGCCCTCGCCGCGGCGCGCGACGCCGGTCGCGACGCCTGGCAGGGCTCGCTGGACCTGGGCCGCAGCCACGGCGAAGCGCGGCTGTCGGCCGACGACTGGCATTGGCGCGGCGCGCGCTATCCGTATCCCGGCAAGCTCAAGGACCGCACCCTGTACTGGTGGGACGGCGACGGATTCGCGCCGGTGTCGCGCTACGCCGGCAAGCTGATCAAGCTGGTGCCGACCGAATGGAACGTGCCCACCTTCGAGATCGACGGCATCAAGATGCTGCCGACGGCGAAGGAGTCGCCGCTGGACGACGCCCGCCGCAAGGTGGCGCTGGTGCAGCCGCAGGGCAAGTCCGTCCTCGACACCTGCGGCGGGCTGGGCTACTTCGCCGCCTGCTGCCTCGACGCCGGCGTGGCGCGCATCGCCTCGTTCGAGAAGAACGAGGACGTGCTGTGGCTGCGCACGCTCAACCCGTGGTCGCCCGATCCCGACGAAAGCGGCGGCCGGCTGGATCTCGCCCATGCTGACGTGTCGCAGGCCATCGCGCAACTGCCGGACGCGGCGTTCGACGCCGCCCTGCACGACCCGCCGCGCTTCGGCATCGCCGGGGAACTGTATTCGCTGGCGTTCTACCGGCAGCTCGCCCGCGTGCTGCGGCGCGGCGCGCGGCTGTTTCACTACACCGGCAGCCCCAACAAGCTCACGAGCGGGCGCGACGTGCCGCGCGAGGTGGCGAAGCGACTGGAAACCGCCGGCTTCAAGGCGGAGCTGGCGCTGGACGGCGTTCTCGCGATCCGCCGCTGATCCATCGGCACCAATGGCGTAGGCGGATCGTCACCCTGCCCGCCGGCACTGCCCGGCGCGCGCCGCACCGGCTGGAATACGCATCCTTCCCCCGCCACGAGGATGCCCATGCGCGCACGCTGTTCCGTTCTGTCGCTCGCTCTCGCCTTGTCCGCCATCATCGGCGCCGCCGGCGCGGCCACGCCCGTCCGCGTCAATCCCGCCGACCTGCACCTGGAGCAACTGCGCCCCGCCACCATGACCTACCTGGTCTACATGCACGGCGCCGCCGGCAGCGGCGTCAAGCGCGCGATGCTCGCCACCAGCGAGGTCAAGCGCGAGCAGGTGGACGGCAAGGATGCCTGGGTGATCGAGCAGCACTGGGAAGACGAGAACGGCAGCGTCCACACCGCCCGCACCGTGCACGCGGCGAAGGATGCGGCGACGCTCTCGCAGACCAGCGGCTGGACGCGCCCGGATCGCCGCCTGACCACCATCGTCGAACCGGCGACGGGGCGCGGCAGCATCGAGGGGGAACTGCCGGAGGAGTCGCGCAAGACCATGGAGGCCGGCTTCGCCGCGATGCAGGACGGCTGGTGGATGAACTGGCATTCCGACCTCACCCTGCTGCCGCTGCTGCCCTACGAGAAGGGCGGCACGCTGCGCATCCGCCTGTTCGACGTCGGCATGGCCGCGCCGATGGACGTCGACTACACCGTGCTGGGCGAACGCGCGCTGGTCGGCGCCGACGGCCGCCGCCGCGACTGCTGGCTGGTGGAAACCGAAAGCGGCCGGCCCGGCAGCGGCAACTACCAGCGCTTCTGGATCGACAAGGCCAGCCGCGTGGTGGTGAAGGAAGAGGACGTGTTCAACGGCAAGTACCGCTCGAAGGTGCTGCTGGAAGCGCCGGCCGTCATCGAGTTCCCGCTGCCGCCGACGCCCGCCGCGCAGGGCTAGGTCGGCACGGCCGAAGCCTCAGGCGCGGCGCTCGGCGCGGATCGTCGCCGGGTCGTCGGCATGCTCCAGCAGCAGCCGGCGCACCCGGTCCTGCCAGACCGAGGCGAACGCGGCGCGTTCCTCGCCGCTGGCGTCGTCGGCCAGCGCCCGCGCCATCAGCGCGCGCATCTGCGGCGCGGGCGGCACGCCGGTCAGGTCCATCGCCACGTGCACGGTGTCGCCGTTGTCGATGCGGCGGAACGCGGCGACCGATTGCAGGTCGCCGCCGCCGTAGCGCAGCAGTCCGTGGCGGACGAAGCGCCCGCCGATGCCGTTGAAACCGTTGTTCGCCGCCGCGCCGGTGACCAGCGTGAACACCTGCGCGATCACGCCGGTGGTGCCCTCCACTTCCGCCGCGCTCATCGTCACCTGCACCCCGCCGCGCTCCGGCAGCGCCTCCGGATACAGCGCGCGCAGGCCGGCGCGCGCCATCAGGTAGGCGCCGGCCACGGTCGGGCAGGAATGCCCGGCCAGGCGCACTGCGTCGGCGTAGCCGTATTCCAGCAGCCCGCCGTGCGCGGCCCCCAGCAGTTCGGCCAGCGGATCGCGCAGCAGCAGGCGCGGCGCGTGCGAATAGAAGGCGGGCAGGTGCATGGGCTGCTCCACTGCGCCGGAAGTCACTCTTCCGGCAAACCGGTGATCCCGAAATCTATCACCACGCCCGCTTCGTCGCGCTGGCGGTAGGCGACGGTGAGGTAGTCGCCGAAGCGCGCGTTGAGCTGGCCCAGCAGCGGGACCGGATCGTGGTCGTTGATGAAGCGCATCGTCTCGCCGTTGCGCAGCGCGCCCAGCGCGCCGAAGATCGCCGAATGGCGGAAGCGGCGGGCGATGCCGCGCGCGTCGAAGACGTGGACGTTGGGTTCGGGATCGAGGCGACTCGGCATGGGAATGACTCCTGTTTGGCAAGCAGGGCCATGCTACGCCGCGGTCATTGCCCCGCCCTGACCCATGTCAAGGCGGGACGGCGCACCGGAACACCAATCGCTTCGACAAACGTTGATGGCGCGACTGGGGAATCGATCGCCGCCATCCGTGAAACATAAATCGGCGCAGTCCCATCCTCGTACTGCTGCATTCGCAGTCGGTCGCGTCGACGCAGGATCGGACGCGTTTCGCGCCCATCCGCGGCAGATTCAGCGGTTCGTCCGCACCCCGGATCAGTCCGTCCGATCGGCCTCCAGGCAGGTCAGCGCCAGCCGCGCGACCCGCGCCAACCCCTGCTCGCGCTGCGCCGGCGGCATGCACGCGCCGGTGTCCAGGTGATCGCTGACCGCGAGGATCGACAGCGCCCGGAAGCCCTCGCGCATCGCCAGTCCGTACAGGCCGGCGGTTTCCATCTCGATGCCGTGGATGCGGTGGCGGCGCAGGTGGCCGAGCACTTGCGGATCGCCGTCGTAGAAGCAGTCGGTGCTGAACACGTGCGCGATCCTCGCGTCGATGCCCTGCGCCGGCGCAAGTTCGGCGGCGCGGCGCAGCAGCGCGAAATCGGCGCAGGCCGCGAGATCGTGACCGCCGAACTGCAGCCGGTTGAAGCGCGAATCGGTGCTGCCCGACTGCGCCAGCAGCACGTCGCCCAGCGCCGCCTCGCCGATCCCGCCGCAGGTGCCGATGCGCACGATCCGGCGCACACCGTAGCTGCGCGCCAGCTCGGTGACGTAGATCGCGGTGGAGGGAATGCCCATGCCCCCGCCCATCACCGTCACCGCGCGGCCGCGCCACTGGCCGGTGAAGCCGAGCATGTTGCGGCGGGCGTTGACCTGCACCGGCGCGTCCAGCAGCTCGTGGGCGACGAAGCGCGCGCGCAGCGGATCGCCGGGCAGCAGCACGGTGTCGGCGATCGCGCCGGACTCGGCTTCGATGTGGGGAGTGCTCATGCGGCGTCAGTCCGTCAGGAAGCAGCGGCCCGCCGCCAGCGGCGGCAGGCCGAGATGGGTGGCGATGCCCTGGCCGAGGTCGGCGAAGCTGTCGCGCCGGCCCAGCGCGCGCGGCGCGAGGCCGGGGCCGAAGGCGAGCAGCGGCACGCGCTCGCGGGTGTGGTCGCTGCCGGGCCAGGTGGGGTCGCAGCCGTGATCCGCGCTGAGCGCCAGCAGGTCGCCGGGACGCAGGGCATCCAGCAGCTGCGGCAGGCGCGCGTCGAACGCCTCCAGCGCCGCGCCGTAGCCCAGCGCGTCGCGGCGGTGGCCGTACACGCTGTCGAAATCGACGAAGTTGGTCGCCACCAGCGCGCCGTCGCCGGCCTGCGCCAACGCGGCCAGGGTGGTGTCGAACAGCGCGTCGTGGCCCGAGGCCGGCAGCTTCCGGCTCACCCCGCGCGCGGCGAAGATGTCGCTGATCTTGCCGACCGCGACCACTTCGCCGCCGGCCGCGCAGACCGCGTCCAGCAGGGTCGGCGCCGGTGGCGGCAGCGCGTAGTCGCGGCGGTTGCCGGTGCGGACGAAGCCGGTGCGCGCGTCGCCGGTGAACGGCCGCGCGATCACCCGGCCGATGTCGTAGGGCTCCAGCAGTTCGCGGGTGATGCGACAGACCTCGTACAGCCGCTCCAATCCGAATGCCTGCTCGTGCGCGGCGACCTGGAACACCGAGTCGGCCGAGGTATAGACGATGGGCTTGCCGATGGCGACGTGCTCGCCGCCCAGCCGGGCGATGATCTCGGTGCCGGAAGCGTGGCAGTCGCCGAGCACGCCGGACAGTCCGGCCCGCGCCACCAGCGCGTCCAGCAATTCCGGCGGGAAACTGTCCTGCGGCGAGGCGAACAGGCCGAACGGCCTGTCCAGCACCACGCCGGCGCTTTCCCAATGGCCCGAAGGCGTGTCCTTGCCGCAGGCGCGCTCGGCCATGCAGCCCCACAGGCCCTGCGGCGCGGGCGCGTCCTCGAAGCCGGCGGCGGCGCGCCCGGTCGCCAGCGCGTGCGCCTGCGGCAGGCCCAGCCGGGTCAGCTGCGGCAGGCGCAGCGGGCCGCGCGCGGCGGCGGCGCAGGCGGCGGCGATGTGGCCGAAGGTGTCCGCGCCGGCGTCGCCGTAGTCGGCCGCGTCCGGGGCGTTGCCGATCCCCAGCGAATCCAGCACCAGCCAGACGGCGCGCGCCATCGCTCAGCCGCCCGCTTCGGCGAGGATGGCGTCGAACAGCGCGCTGGCGCCGATGCGGAAACGCGCCGGGTCCACCCAGCCGTCGCCCAGCCGCGCCTGCGCCAGGTCGAGATAGACCTGCGCATCGGCCGGCGTGCGGATGCCGCCGGCGGCCTTGAAGCCGCAGCGCCCGCCGCGCCCGGCGATCGCGTCCAGCATCACCGCCGCCGCGTCCGCGGTGGCGTTCACCGGCACCTTGCCGGTGGAGGTCTTGAGGAAATCGACGCCGGCGTCCAACCCGAGTTCGCTGGCCTGCCGGATCAGCGCCGGCTCGGCCAGTTCGCCGGTTTCCAGGATCAGCTTGAGCCCGATGTCCGGGCCGCAGGCGGCGCGGCAGGCGTCCACGCCGGCCCGCGCGCGCGCCGCGTCGCCCGCGCGCAGGGCGCGCCAGGGCAGGACCATGTCGATCTCGTCCGCGCCGGCGGCGATGGCGCGGCGGGTTTCGCGGGCGATCCGCTGCGGGTCGTCGCCGCCGTCCGGGAAGTTGACCACCGTCGCCACCTTCACCGCCGTGCCGGCCAGCGCCTCGCGCGCGGCGGTGACGTGCTCGGGATACACGCAGACCGCCGCCGGCAGGCCGTGCGGCGTGCGCGCGGCGGCGCACAGGGCGCGGATGCGGTCGGGCGTGTCGTCCTCGCCGAGGCTGGTGAGATCGAGCAGGCCCAGCAGGCGGGCGGCGGGCATGGAAGCGATGGGCATTGGCAGGCGGGCACGGTGCGGACCGCGGCCAGTCTAGGCAGGGCGTTTCCTTCCATCCTTGATCTGCGGCAAGCCCGCAAATGGCACGCGGAAACGGTAGCGGCGGCGGCGTTTTCGATTACAGTCGAAACGCCTCCACTTCAACCGCTTCCATGGCTTCGAGCCTGCCCCCGCTTTCGCAGTTCCTGGACCTGTTGCCCGACGCGGTCTGCATCGTCGATGCGGAGGGCAACGTCCTGTTCGTCAACGCCGCCTTCGAACGCCTGCTGGGGCACGCGCCGGACGAGACGCGGGGCCGCTGCCTGTTCGACTACCTCCACCCGGACGACCGCGCGGCCACCGAGCGGCAGGCGCAGGCGCTGATGGCCGGCGGCGGCGAGCGGCACTTCCGCAACCGCTACCTGCACCGGCACGGCCACGCCGTGGACCTGCTGTGGTCCGCGCACTGGCTGCCGGAGCACGGGGTGCGCATCGGCGTGGCCCGCGAGATCGGCGACCTGCGCCGCGCCGAGCAGGAGCTGGAACACCACGCCTTCCACGACCCGCTGACCGGGCTGGCCAACCGCCGCCGGCTGGAACAGGCGCTGCGGCAGGCGCTGGAGCAGGCGACCGGCAGCGGCGGCCAGGTGGCGCTGCTGTACTTGGACCTGAACGGCTTCAAGCAGGTCAACGATCTCGGCGGCCACGAGGCCGGCGACCGCGTCCTGCGCGAAGTGGCGCAGCGGCTGCGCGCCGGGCTGCGCCAGGCCGACCTGGTGGCGCGGATGGGCGGCGACGAATTCGTGGTGCTGCTGCCCGGCTGCGGCGCCGAACACGCCGGCCGGGTGGCGTCCAAGCTGCGCCGCAACCTGCGCGAGCCCTTCCCCACCCGCGACGGCACGCTGCAACTGGACGCCAGCATCGGCATCGCCTGCTTCCCGGGCGACGGCCGCGCACCCGACGATCTGCTGGCGCGCGCCGACGCGGCGATGTACGCCACCCGGCGCGAGCGCTGAGACGCGGCCTCAGCGGAGGTTGGAGATCGAGTTCTTCGCGGTGTCGTGGCGGGCCTTCACCACGCCGCCGCGCACGCTGAAGCCGAGCACGATCCGCACCTGCGACGGCGCAGCCAGGCGCACGTTGGTCTTGAGCGTGTCCTTCAGGCCGCTGGTCGCCTTCTCGACCACCACCGCCAGTTCGTAGTCGCCATCGGCCAGCGGTTGGGCGAGATCCACCGGCGCCTTCCCGGCGCCATCGCCGGCCGCGATCGCGCGGCCCGCCGCGTAGCTGGAGGACACCGCGCCGCCGGGCTTGTCCATCCCGCCGACGCCCGAGACGGCCGCCGACACGATGCCGGCACCGGGCAGCGCGCCGCCAAGCAGGCTCGCGCCCTGCCCGATCGCCCGACCGCTCGCGTTTACGTGCGGATCGCCCCAGTGCGCCGCCGAGCGCCGCTCCGCCTCGTCCAGCGGGGTCAACCGCAATTCCGCCAGATCGGCGCGGAAGCCCTCGCCGTCGGGAAACACGATCGCGCAACGTTCGCCCGCGCAGCCGATCTCGATGCCCTGCGCCACCGCATTGGCGCCCGACTGCAGCCCCGAGGCCACCTTTTCGCCGAAGGTCTTGCCCTGCGTCTGCTTCGCGGTGGTGACGCTCATCGACAGCCGGCTCGGCATCGCATTGCCGCTGTCCTTCACCTCACCGGCCTTCGCCGCCGGCAGCGCCAGCAGCGCCGCCACCACCATGCCCACCGGAACGAACGCCTTCATGTCGCCACCTGCGGTTTGTCGGGTCGCGCCGATCCTACGCCCGCGCATCCCGACGCGGCGGCCGGGCGGCGGGTTGACCGGTTCGGGGTTGGGCGGCCGTTCACCCAATGCGGGGGGATGCGCAACGACCAGTGCGGCCAGGCCGCAGGAGCCCGCGATGCCGAAGATCGAACGGCCTTTCTTCCCCATCGTCTACGTCCGCGGCTACGCGATGACGAAAGACGAGATCGTGCAGACCACGTCCACCCCGTACATGGGCTTCGAGGCCGGCTCGACCAAGATCCGCCAGGCGCAGGACGGCAGCATCGTGAAGTTCGTGTTCGAGTCGCCGCTGGTGCGGCTGATGAAGGACTACGGCTACCGCGACGTCTACGCCTCCGGCGCGGAACAGCCCGACAAGCTGCCGGCGCGCAGCGTCGTCATCCACCGCTATTACGACGAGGCCGATCCCGCCTTCGGCGGCGGCAAGGCGCCGTCCATCCCCGAAGCGGCGGCGGCGCTGGGCCGCCGGATCGCGCAGCTGCGCGACAGCGTCTGCGGCAACGACGCTGCGGCGCGCAAGGCGTTCAAGGTGTACCTGGTCGCGCATTCGATGGGCGGGCTGATCTGCCGCTGCCTGCTGCAGAACCCCGAGGTCGCCAGCGCCGAGGTGCGCGCGATGGTGGACAAGGTGTTCACCTACGCCACCCCGCACAACGGCATCGAGCTGGGCGGCATCAACGTGCCGAGCTTCCTGTCGATGAACGACATGAACAACTTCAGCCGTCCGGTGATGGCGAAGTACCTGAAGGTGGCGAAGGACAAGGCGAACACGCTGGGCGATTCCGGCTTCCCGCCGGAGCGCTTCTTCTGCCTGGTCGGCACCAACAGCCGCGACTACGCGGTGGCGCACGGTCTGTCCTCGCTGGCGGTCGGGCAGATGAGCGACGGGCTGGTGCGGATCGAGAACGCCTACGTGGCGGGCGCGCCGCGCGCCTTCGTGCACCGCAGCCACAGCGGCTACTTCGGCATCGTCAATTCCGAGGAGGGCTACCAGAACCTCGCCCGCTTCCTGTTCGGCGACCTGTGCGCCACCGGCAGGCTGGACATCGAGGCGCTGCCCTTTCCGCCCGAGATCGAGCGCGCGCGCAAGGCCGGCAAGAAGATCGAATCGTCCTACTACGTCGAGGCCACCGTCGCCCCGCGCGGCGCCTACACCTACGACCTCACCGCGCGCACCAAGGCGCAGGAAAGCGCGGTGCGGCGGCAGTATTCGGAGCTGTTCGACCAGGACGGCAACCTGATCCGCAACGCGCGCTCGCCGACGCTGTTCACGGTGTTCCTCGACACCTCGAAGATCACCGCCGGCAGCGAAGTCGCGTTCTCGATCGAACTGGCCGTCTCCAACGCCGGCTACGAGGTCGACGGCGCGCTGTTCCTCAAGCAGCACATCCCCGGCGAATACCTGTTCCGCGACACCCTGGTGCTGTTCGCCAAGCAGGACGATGCCGGCGACTGGAAGCTGCGCTACGTCTGGGCCGACGACCGCTGGGCCACCGGCCCGAAGTCGGAGGCCGACGTCATCGAATTGGGAAAGAAAGCCATCGGCATCCAGCAGCAGTCGCCGTCGGCGTTCGCCATTCCGCTGGAATCGAGCAAGGGCTTCCGCGCGTCGCTGTGCATCGCGCTGTCGGCCTGGGCCTGACGGCGCCCATGCGCCGGCGCGACGCCGGCGCTTCCACTTCGGCGTTTCAGACGTGGAGCGAAGTGAGCGAGGCGTGCAGGTGGGCGGCTTCCAGCATGTGCCGAAGCCGCAGCTCGACCGCGTGCAGATCGCCGAGTTCGTGCGGCGCATACAGCGTGTAGATCGGGCGGTTGCGCTGCCCGTCGAACGGCTCCTTCCTGCTGACGCCGATGTTGCGCGTTCCGCTGGCCTGCACCCAGAGGCTGCGCAGCGCGTGCGGCCCGATGCTCTCGTCCTTGCCCAGGGTGAAGGTGAACATCGCGACCTGGTGGCTGGACATGCGTGGACTCCGTACGGTTCCCGAGTATGCGCCCTTCCTTGCGATCGCGACGCGCGATCCGCGCGCATGGCGGCCGGCGCCGCATGCGCGTAGGATGTGGTAGCCATCGCGCCACGCGCGTCCCGCCGGCGCATTCCGCGCCGCGCGCTTCGCTCCCTTCCATGCGTCTCCATTCCGCCCATGCGGAGTGACGCCCCTCCGGGAGCGCCCATGCAGGCATGCCACGCCCACAGCACCCGCCCTCCGCACCGACCGGCCGCATGACCGCAGCTGCCGACGCCGCAGACTGCGCGCGGTGCGACGCCGTCTGCTGCCGCCTCACCGTGGTGCTGACGCCGCAGGACACGGTGCCCGCGCGTTTCGCCGCGACGACCGCGCGCGGCATCGCGGTGATGGCGCGCGACGCCGACGGCTGGTGCTCTGCCCTCGACCGCAGCCGCATGCGCTGCTCCATCTACGCGAACCGGCCGGAAGTGTGCCGCCGGTTCGCGATGGACGGACCCTACTGCCGCGCGGTGCGCGCCGACTACCGCGAGCGCATCGCCCGCGGCATCCCGCTCCTGCTGCATTGACCCAGACATCGAACCGAGGAGGCCACATGCCGCGCCCGAAGAAATCCGCCAGCAGCGACGCGCAGGAAGCGCCGCAGCCGTCCAGGACCAGCCACCTGTTCCAGAGCCGCAAGCCCCCGGAGCGCGGCGGCGCGCTCACCCGCGAACGCATCGCCGAACACATGGACGCGTTCCGCAAGGCCGGCGGTGCCATCGAGGTCCTCGGCACCACCCGCTCCCTCCAACGCATCGGCCAGCCGGCGGACGCGTCCGCGCCGGTGGCGCCCGCAACCCCAAACAAACGCAACCGCTGACCCAGGAGCTTCCATTGCCGAAACCCAATTACGCATTCGAAAAACGCCAGCGCGAACTGGCGAAGAAGAAGAAACAGGACGAGAAGGACGCCCGCAAGCGCGAAGCGCGCGAGGCGAATGCGCCCGTCGCCGCGTCGGCGACGGAATCCCCACCGGCGGATGTCCCATCGCCGGCACCCGGTCCGCGCGTGCACCTGCGCAAGCCGGACATGTGACGAAGCAGCGGCCGTCCCGTCGGCCGTTCGCTTCTCTCGTGACGACGCGAAACGCGACGCCCGCGTCGCGCTTCAGCCGGAACGGCACGCGGCCGATACAGGAGGACGGCTGCGCTTCGCGGCCCCAGCCGGATGCTTCCATGACGCGCCATCGCCGCCGCATCGCTTGCGTTTCCCTGCTGTTCCTGCTGTCCGCCAGCGCCGCCGCACAGGCGGCCGACTGGAGCGACACCTCGGTCGCCTGGCGCGCCGGCGACCGTTTCCGCGAACCGCACAACCCGAACGCCATCGGCAAGCAGATCGCCTCGCTCACCCACGCCAGCGGCTGGCGCTACGGCAGCCAGTTCCTCAACCTCGACCTGCTGCAATCCGACCACCGCGACCCGGCCTCGCCCGGCGGACGCAAGGGCGCGTTCGAGGCCTACCTGGTCTATCGCCACACGCTGGACATCGCCAGGCTGGGCGACCTGCACCTGCCCGGCCCGATGCGCGGGCTGGGCCTGACCGCCGGCATCGACCTCAACGCCAAGGACGATGCCGCCTACAATTCGCGCAAGCGGATGTGGGTACTGGGGCCGCAGGTGTCGTGGGCCGTACCCGGCCGCCTCAACACCGCGCTGCTGATGGCCTGGGAAAGCAACGCGCCGCACGGCCCGTTCCCGCCGATCTCCGGCGTGCAAGGCCGCTACCGCTACAAGCCTCACCCGCTGCTGGCCGCCGACTGGAGCGTCCCGGTGGGCGAGCATTGGGCGTTCGAGGGCTTCGCCAACTTCATCGCGTCGAAAGGCCGCGACGAAGCCGGCCGCGCCACCGGCGCGGAAACCAACATCGACGCCCGCCTGATGCTGGACGCCGGCGCGCTGCTCGGCGCCCGCAAACGCGCGTTCCTGGCCGGCATCGAATACCAGTACTGGCACAACAAGTTCGGCAACACCGACGCCACCACCGGCAACCGCGGCAACACCGCCAGCACGCCGATGCTGCGCGTCGAACATCATTTCTGAGGCGGCGCCGCCAACCGCAGCGCCAGCGCGAACCACGCGAAAGGGAACAGCGCGAGAACGGCCATGGCGATGAGGCCGGTACCGGCCAGGCGCAACGCCACCAGCATCCAGGCCAACGCGAACGGCACGAACGCGAAGACCAGCAAGGCGTTCACGATGCGTCGCCTGGTGGATGGCATCAGCGCACGCGCGGCGGCATGGGCGATCAGCCGCCCGACAAGCGACGCCGCGAAGACGAGTTCCGCGCTTCCGAACAGAAGGATGAGACTCGCGAAGGCGGGGCCATCGCCGCCGCTCGGATGCGCTTCCAGATCGCGCAATGCGTACAGCGGCCCCAGGACCAGTGCAACGAAAAGGATTCCCGCCGCCGCCAGCGCATGCCGCCACTTCGGCAGGAGCGCCGGCAACGAACCGACCAGCAGGAAGAACAGGATCAGGAACGTCATGCACGGCTCCGGCAATCGCCACCTGCCGCAACGCGGCCGTGGCCCGCACGCATCGCGCTAGCCGTTGTACGACAGCGCCACGATGCCGAGCTCCGGCACGACCAGCAGCGCCTTTTCCGGCCCGTAGGCGTAATAGGCGCCGGCCGTGCGGGCTGCGCTCTCCAGTTGCGCCCGCAGCCCGCCATCGAGCTTCGCGCACTCCAGACCGGGCGAGAGCAGCGTCTGGTCGTCGTCGGCCCACGCCGGGTCCGGCGTCGAATGCCACGAGGAAAACGTGTGGTAGGCATCGTTCGCCTTGCGCGAGTGGCCGGCGTCCTTGGAGAACGCCAGGCCCCTGGATCGGATGTCCCGCTTCGTCGCCGCGTCGATCCGGAACACCGCCATGCCGCAGCCTTCGCGGAAATCGCTGATGCCGTCGATGGCGATCGGGTAGTTGATGCCGATGGCGGCGGGAACGACGCCGGCGAAGTGCCAGGCTTCGAACAGTTTCCAGGCCACCACCAGCGCCGCCGGAACGCATGCGAAGCCGATCGCGGCCGCGCGGCATCCACGCATCGACGTGGCGTCAACGCGCGGCGCTGCGGAACAGCCACCCGGCCAGCAGCCACGGCAGCGCGAAGCACGCGGTCAGCGCCAGTTCGCGCGCCTCGAAACCGCCCGTCGCCAAGGCGATGCCGACCGCCGCCAGCTGCGCCGCCGCCGTCGCGAACATCGCCTTCGCCATGCCCGCCGGCCGGAAGCGGGCCAGCAGGCTGCCGAGCGCGGCGACCGCCAGCACGCCGAGGAACAGCAGGTTGGCGGGATTGCCTTCGTCGCCCAGCATGCCCACCGCAAGATTCGCCCAGACCGTCAGGAAGCCGGCAAGCACCGCCAGCCCGAAGCCGGCGCGGTACGCGCGCGTCGCGCCCAGCCAGGCGCCGAGTTCGTACAGGCCGCAGGCCGCGGCCAGCAGCGCGCCCATCACCGCGAAGTCCGCGCCCGACCAATCCACGCCGGCCTCCGGAAAGAACCGCATCGCCGCCACCGGCAACAGCAGCAGGCCCGCCGCGCCGCCCCACACGAAAGGACGCAATCCGTTCCCGCGCCCGCTTCCCATCGCCATCGTGCCCGTCATCGCCCTGCTCCCGTCGTTGAGTGGAATGGCGCGCAGCATCCGCCCGCGGCAAGGGCGCGCGATGGCGGCTGTGTGAAGCGTGGGCGAAGTCGCGCGATGGCGACAGCGAGGTCAGGCCGTGCCCGCCTCGTCCTCCAGCACCCGCTCGCGGCAGGCCTGCCAACTGCCCGCCACCATCGCCAGCGCACACAGCGACAGGAACGCAAACGGCAGGCCCCAGCCTCCGCGCAGGTCGTGCAGCACGCCGAACAGGATCGGCCCCGCGCAGCTCAGCGTGTAACCCACGCCCTGCATGAAGCCCGACAGCTTGGCCGAGCCGGCCGGCGTGCGCGTGCGCAGGTTGATCAGCGTGAGCGACAGCGGGAACGTGCTGGGGCCGATGCCGAGCAGCACCACCCACAGGATCGGCGCGGCCATCGGCGCCAGCAGCAGGCCCGGGAACGCCACCGCGTAGGACAGCGCGCAGGCCACCACCAGCGGGAACGGATTGCGCATGCGCACGGCGACCGCCGGCATCGTCAGCGCGCTGCACAGGCCCAGCGCCGCGAACAGCGCCACCATCGTGCCGCCGAACGCCGGGCTGGCGCCGGCTTCGGTCATCAGCTTCGGCAGCCAGGTGAACATCGAATAGGTGATCAGCGAGGTCATGCCGAACATCAGCGCCATGCCCCAGGCCAGCGGCGAACGCCACGGCCGTATCGTCGCGGACGCCTTCGCCGACGGCGCCGCCAGTTCCGGCGCGGCGTCGCCCGTGCGCACCGCGCCATCGTGCACGGCGGCCAGCACGCAATCCCGCTGCCGTTCCCGCCACAGCACGCCCAGCCAGACCAGCGTCGCGACCAGCGCCGGCAGCGCCCACACGCCCAGCGACACCTGCCAGCCGGCCGCGTCCGCCAGCGGCACCGCCGCCAGCGCCGGCACGATGGTGCCCACCTGCAGCAGGGTGAGATACAGCGCGCTGACCGTGCCCACCCGCTGCGGGAAATAGCGCTTCACCAGCGGCGGCAGCACCACGTTGCCCATGCCCATGCCGGCCAGCGCGACCACGCAGCCGATAGCCAGCCCCGGCACGCCGCCGGCGAACGCGCGCGCCAGCAGGCCGACGGCGGCCAGCGCCATCGACAGCAGCGCCGCCTGTTCCAGCCCGATGCGGTGGGCGATGCGCGGCGTCGCCACGCCGAACGCGGCGAAGGCGGCGGTGGGCAGCATCCCGAACAGTCCCACCACCGTCGGCCCGAAGCCGAAGCGGGCGGACAGCAGGTCGAGCAACGGCGTCAGCGAGGTGACCGCGGTGCGCAGGTTGAGGGCGGACAACAGGATGCCCGCGAGCACCAGCGCGCGGCCGGTCCACGGGGAGGAAGCGGGGGAAGGCATGCGGCGATTATCCCAGAGCGGGCGCGGCGACGCGTGACGTTCGCCTTGCCACGCCGGCCGATGCCGGTAGTGGCTCGAGAAACGCAACGCAAGAGGGCGGCAGCGGCAATCGCGTGGAAGCGATCCTCCGCGCGCTCCGAAAGCGGCAACTGCCTGGACGCGGCGCGGCAAGCCGCGCATTCACCCCTTGTTGCGTGCGCCCGCGAACAGCGCATAGCCGACCGCCACGAAGCACGCGAAGTACGCCAGCGCCTGCGCATGCGGCTCGAACAGCGGCGGCGGCATCCTGCCGCCCGCGTCCGAAGCGATGTACTGCACCATCGTGGCGGCATAGGGACTGAGCGAACCCCAGCCGGTGCCGAGCATGCCCAGCGTGCCCACCCAGAGCATGAAGCCCATGCCCACCGGCACCATGACGTTGGCGAAGCGCAGCGCCACCGCGTATTGCAGGGCGACGATCGGCAGCGCGCCGACGAAGTAGCCCAGGCCGTCGCGCGCGACCATCGACCACGGGATCGGCGCCGACGGCAGGTCCACGCCCGGCACCAGCAGCGCCGGGATCGCCGCCGTCATCCACGTCGCGAGGCAGAACGCCGCGACGAACAGCGCGATCATCGACGCCACCACCGCGAGCTTGGCGAAATAGAGCGTCCATGGCCTGGCGGGAAGCACGTGCACCAGCTTCCATGCCTGGTTGCGGAACTCCACCTGCACCACCAGGCTGGTCGCCAGCACCGCGCCCATCGGCAGGAAGAAGATCGCCGACGATTCCCAGGCCGCGTGCCAGAGGCGTTCCCAGTAGTCGGGGGCGGCGTGCAGCGCGGGCAGCCCGCGGTATCGCAACAGCCGCATCGCCAGCACGATCGACGGCGTGAAGCAGGCGCAGGCGACGACCATCCAGGCCGTCCACGTGCGCCGCTGCTTCAGCCATTCGCCGCGCAGCACGTCCGCGAACGCGGCGCTCACGCGGCCTCGCGGCGCGCGCCGCCCTCGGTCATGTCCATGAAGATGTCCTCCAGGTCGGCCCGATCCTGTCCGGACGCGACGCCGTGGATGCCGATTCCGGCGCCGACCAGGCCGGCGACCGCCGCCGCGACGGCGGGATCGTCCAGCATGGGCAGCGCCAGGCCGCCCTCGCCGCGCCGCGCCGCATGGCCCGCCTGCCGCAGCCACGCCTCCGCGCGCGCGTCGTCGTCGGTGCGCAACCGCACCATGCCTGCCTCGCGCCTGCGCGCCTGCAGGTCGGCGATGCTTCCCTGGAACAGCAGCCGCCCGCGGTCGAGGATGCCGACGTGGGTGGCGAATTTCTCCACCTCGGCCAGCAGATGACTGGACACCAGGAACGTGATGCCGCGCTCGCGGTTCAGCCGCTGCAACAGCTGCCGCATTTCGACGATGCCGCCCGGGTCGAGGCCGTTGGTGGGCTCATCGAGGATCATCAGATCCGGCCCGTGCAGCAGCGCCATCGCCAACCCCAGCCGCTGCTTCATGCCCAGCGAGAACCGCGCGGCGCGCTTGCCCTGCGTGTCCGCCAGGCCGACCAGCGCCAGGACCTCGTCGACGCGCGCCGCCGGGCAGCGATGGATGCGCTGCAGGAGCAACAGGTTTTCGCGCGCGGTGAGGTTGCCGTAGAAGGCCGGGCTCTCGATCATCGCGCCGATCCGGCGCATCGCTTCGGGCCGGTTGGCCGGCGTCAGCGGCCGGCCGAACACCAGGATCTCGCCGGCCTGCGGCGCCAGCAGGCCCAGCAGCAGGCGCAGCGTGGTGGTCTTGCCGGCGCCGTTCGGCCCGAGGAAGCCGTAGATGCTGCCGGCGGGCACTTCGAGATCGATGCCGGCGAGCGCCGTGCCCTCGCGAAACCGATGGGTCAATCGCCGGGTCTGGAGGCAGAGCATCGCGCATCCCCATGTTTGTTGTTAGAGTTAAAACTACTCCGCCGAAAATTTTAAGTCAAACTTAAATAACGATCATGGACACCCTGCCCCTTCCCGCTTCCCTGCGCACCCGCAGCGCACGCCTGGCCCGCTGGACGGGCGTCCTGCTGGCCATCCTCGTCCTGATGCTGCTGACGGAAAGATTCGGCGCCGTCGGCCTCTCCCTGTTGCGCGAAGGCGCGGATCCGTCGGTGCGCGCCCGGCTCGGCGCCGAGGCGGCCGCGGCCCTTCCGGAGGGGTGCTGCATCGGGGCGCTCTGGTGGATCCGCGCGGCCCTGCTCGAACTCGCCTCCGGCGTCTTCCACACGCCCATCCTGGCCAGAGCGCTGCGGCGGGTCGGCACGCTGCTCGCGCTCGGCGCGGCGCTCGCCCTGTTCGCGGTGCCTAGCCTGCAACGGCTGGCCGGCGCCGATCCGGGCTACCTCATCGCCTACGACATCGGCAGCATCGCGCTCTGCGTGGTCGGCGTGACGCTGGCGATGCTGGCGCAGGTGCTGGAGCGCGCGGGCGAAGTCCAGTCCGAACTCGACGGGATGTTCTGATGCCGGTCCGCACCACGCTCGACGGCCTGCTGGCGCGCTCCGGCCTCACCGCGCGGGAGGTCGCCGCCCGCATCGGCGCCAGCGAAACCCATCTCTCGCTGTTCCGCTCGGGCAAGGTCCGCGGCGTGCGGTTCTCGACGCTCGCCAAGCTGTGCCTGGTGCTGGACTGCCAGCCCGGGGAATTGCTGGCCTATGACCCGGATCCGGCGGATCTCGCTTCTGCCAGCGACGACGATTGAACCGGCCTTTCGGCATCGCGGGCGAGCGCCGCTAGGCCTCGTCCGCCGCCTGCGCCGTGCCCAGGTGCTCCCGCAATGCCCGCCGCACCGCCTCGGCCTTTTCCAGGTGGAAACCCCGCGGTCGTTGACAACCAGGGATCGCGGCCATCGGCACCGGCATGGAAAAGTGCCGCCCATCGCAAATCCGGATTACAGTCGCGACCTCGGCGACCATCGCCGCGCGCAGCGCCCCATTCGACTGGAACAGGCACCGCATGCCCGCGATCCTCCGGAAGCTTTCCTCCTCGTTCCTGCCGGTGTCCGCGCTGCTGGCCGTGGTGCTGCCCACGGCGATCGCGCTGCTGATGGCGCACTGGGTCGGCATGCAGCGGCTGGAGGAGATCGCCACGATGACGGCGCGGCAGACGCTGGCGCGCGCCGACACGATCAACATCGAGATGACCCGGGCCAACGGCATGCTGGCGCCGCTCGACGGCCAGGATCCCTGCGGCCGGGAAAGCATCCGGCTGATGCGCAAGGCGATGCTGCACACCGACACGCTGACCGATGTCGGCTACATCCGCGGCGACCGCGTGCTGTGCTCCGCCTTCGGCCAGCAGGACCAGCCGGTAGGCGCGCCCGCCTACACCAGCGGTCCCGGCTTCGCGATCCGCAACGACGTCCGCTTGTCGGACGCGCCGGACATCCCGCTGGTTGCGACCACCGTTCCGCAGACGGGCGTCTCCATGTTTGCGCACGGCGCGCAGGTCATGGACGGCATTCCGGCCGACGAGCCGTGGCGGGTGGCGGTGGTCGGCTATGGGCAAGGGCCGGGCAAGGCCGTCGTCCTGGCGAGGCGCGGCGAATTCGATCCCGGCTGGCTGGAACGCGCGACCGCCGCCGACGCCGGCACCTTCCTCCACGCGCAGCAGATCGTCGCCTGGGAGCGCTCGAAGATCGGCGCCTACACCGCGTTCGCGGCGATGCCGCCCGAGGTCTGGCGGCCTGCGCTGCGCAAGAGCACCCGGCTGGCGCTGGCGCTGGGCCTGCCCGCCAGCCTGCTGCTCGCGTTCGCGTTCCGGCGGATGGCCTCGCGCAACACCACCATCCGCAACCTGCTGCGGCAGGCGATCAAGCGCGACGAGCTGTCGCTGGCCTACCAGCCCATCGTGGAACTCGACACCGGCCGCTGGATCGGCGCGGAAGCGCTGATGCGCTGGAACCGCCCGCGCGGCGAGACGATCAGCCCCGACATCTTCATCCCCATCGCGGAAAAATCCGGGTTGATGCCGGCGCTGCGGGAACACCTGATCCACATGGTCGAACGCGAGACGCCTGCGCTGTTCGCCCGCCATCCGGACTTCCACGTGGCGCTCAACTTCTGCGCGGAGGATTTCTGCGCGGCCGGGTTCACGACCCGGCTCGCGGCGGCCATCGAGCGGATCGGCGCCAGGCCGGGCAACCTGCAGGTGGAAGTGACCGAGCGCGTGTTCATGCACCTGGAGGACGCCGCGCCGGCCATCGGCGGATTGCAGAAGCTCGGCGTCTCCGTCGCCATCGACGACTTCGGCACCGGCTTCTCCAGCCTGTCCTACCTGACCCGGTTGCAGTTCGACTGCCTGAAGATCGACAAGACCTTCGTCGGCACCGTGGACACCGGCGCGGTCACCAGCAAGATCGTCGACCACATCATCGAGATGTCCAAGTCGCTCGGCATCGCGATGATCGCCGAAGGCGTGGAAACGCAAGCGCAGGCCGACTACCTGCGGGAGCGCGGCGTCCGCTACGCGCAGGGCTGGCTGTACGCCAAGGCGATGCCGATCCGGGAGCTGCTGGAGCGGCTGCACGCTGCGCATTCCGCCGCGTGACCGCCGCTCACTGGCGCTGGAACGCCTGCCCGCGCCAGGTGAGCCGGCCCGCACCGGCATCGCATTGCAGCGGCTCCGGCGGCTCCAGCGCCGCGGTCGAAGCGGCGAACAGGCCCGGCCGCGCCGGCGCCAAGCGCAACTCCAGTTCGCCGATGCGGGCCGACAGCGATCCTCCGTCCCGCTCCACGCGCATGACGCCGTAGAACGCGTTGGCGAAACTGCCTGTGCACGTTCGCAATGCGGCGGCATCGGGATGCCAGTGCCAACCGCCCCACTGCGGGTCGGCGCGATCCCGTTCGATCGCGGCGCGGCGCTTCGCCGCCTTCGCCTCGACGTTCGCCGGCCACGCCTCCATCGCGTTGCGCAGGCGTTCCGGCTCGCCGGGCAGTCCGGTCGCCAGGCCGATGAAGGCTTTCATCATCGCCAGCTGCAATCCCTCCATCGCGCTGTCGCTGCTGGCGACCAGCGACAGCCCAGCGCGCGCCGACGGCACCAGCACGGTCACCGATACCGTGCCGTCGTAGGAGCCCGGATGCATCAGCGCCCGCTGCCCGCGATACGCGCAGCTGTACCAGCCGAGGCTGTAGCCGTCGCAGTCGATCTCGCCGTCGGCCAGCTTCGCCCGCGCCAGCGGACGCTGCGAGCGTTCCCACGCGGCGGCGGGCAGAGCGCCGCGCGCATTGCTGATGCCGAGGTTGGCCTGCATCCAGCGCGCCATCGCGGCCGGCGTTGCGACCAGGCCGCCGGCCGCGTGCATCAGCGCGTCGGGCTTGGGCCGCAGGGTGCGCCAGCGCGCGCCGTCCCACTGGTGGTTCCAGGCGAGGCGTTCGGCGGGCACCGTCGAAGTGCGCGACGACACGCCGTCGAGCGCCAGCGGTCGCAGCACCTCGGCATCGAGCCAGTCGCGCCAGTTCCGGCCGGTCGCCGTTTCCAGCGCCGCGCCGTAGATCAGGTCGCCGATGTTGGCGTAGCGGAAGCCGGGATCGCGCGGCTGCGCCTCGGTCGCCAACAGCGCCGGATACTCCGCCGCCGGCACGTCGCGCACGTGGGCGGCGAGGACGTTGAGCGTGTCGGTGCGCAGCCCTTCCTGATGCGAAAGCAGATCGGCCATCGTGATCCGGTGCGGGTCCGCTGGCGCGGGCAGGACCAGGTCCGGCCAGACCTCGGCCAGCGTCCGCGACAGCGGGAACATGCCGCGCGCATCCAGCACCGCGCCCAGCAGGCCGACGAAGGATTTGGTCTGCGAGGCGATGTAGAAGCGCGTGTCGGCATCGGCCGGCGCATCGCGATCCGCGCGCACGACGCCGCGCACGTCGATCCACGGCGCCGCATCGCCCTGCACCACCACCGCCGCCATCGCGGGCGTCCCGCCGGGCACGCGCCTCGCCGCGTCGAGCGCTTCGCGCAATGGCGCCGTCAGCGCGTGATCGGGGACATGTGCGGCGGCCGGGGAAGCCGGCTGCGCAGCCAACCCATCGCGCGCCCACGGCAAGAAGATCAGACACAGGACGAGTGCGGCGCGTGTACACGGCATCTGCATGGCGGTTTCCCGGCGTCACGTGGACGACGGTGTCCACGCATGCAGGAGATACGCCCCATGCACGCGCGGTTGCACCTCTTCGCGCGCCGGCCTTTCCGGCCGGTGATGATCAGCGATGCATGCCCGCGCCGGCCCAGCCCAGGTCCGGTTCGGGGTGGTAGCGGATGCCCAACGCATCCAGATGCGGGCGCAACGCGCCCATCCGCTGAGCGAACCCGGCATAGTCGCGGCGCGACGCCGGGGTCCACGCCACTTCCGCCACCGCCGCCAAGCGCGGCCAAAGGCGATTGTCGACGGTGGCGTCGGCGTGCACCCATTCCGACCACAGCGCGCCTTCGACACCGACCGCGCTCTTGAACGCCGCCGGATCGAAGCCGTAGATCCGCGCCAACGGCACACCTTCCTTGCGGCACCAGTCGTAGGTCTCGGGCTGCCCCGCGTAGTTGCCGTGGTCGATGTAGAAGTACGAGCAAGGCGACAGGATCAGCGGATGGCCCTTGGCGACCGCCGGGGCGATATCGTAATCGTCGTTCCACAGTTGCAGCAGGACGCCGGGGCTGGTATCGGCCACCGAGCCTTCCTCCCAGACGATGGGCGTGCGCCCCATCGCTTCCACCATGGCGGCCGTGCGGGCGACGAAATCGGAATAACGGGGATGCTTGATCTCGTCGCCGCCGATGTGGATCTCGCGGGAAGGGAAAATCGCCAGCACTTCCTCCAGCACTCCGCGAACGAACGGATACACCACGTCCGGCTTGTCGAGGCAGAGCACGCTGAACCCCACGTCCACGCCATCGTAGGGAGACAGGTTGCGCACGCCATCGCAGGCCAGCTCGTTGTAGGAGGCCAGCGCCGCCTGCACGTGGCCGGGCATGTCTACCTCCGGCACGATGGTGACGCCGCGTGCCTGCGCATACGCCACCAGGCGCCGCAGCTGTTCCTGCGTGTAGTAGCCGGCACGCCCGCCCTTGACCGCACTGGCGCCGCCGATCTCCGCCAGTTTCGGATAGCGTTTGATCTCGATGCGCCAGCCTTGGTCGTCGGTCAGGTGCAAATGCAGGCGGTTGAACTTGAACAGCGCCATGCGGTCGATCTGTCTTTCGAGGTACGCCATCGGCAGGAAGCTTCGCGCCACGTCCAGCGACACGCCGCGCCACGGATACGACGGAACGTCCACGACGGCGAGATGCGGCAACCGGTAGTCCGGTTGCGCCTGCGCGGGCAGCAGCTGGCGCAGGCTCTGCACCGCATAGAACAGGCCGGCATCGGTCCGCGCGCTCAGGACGATGCCGTCCGCCACCGCCAGTCGGTAACCCTCCCCGCCCAGCGCCGCGTCCTCCGTCAGCTGCAACCGGACATGCGTCGCCGCCGCGTCGTTCAAGGCGATGCCCAAGCCCGCCAACAGTTCCCGCAACGCGCGCCCGGCATTGGGGGCCGCATCCGCCGCGTCCAGCGCCACTTCCCGCGCGAACCGCAATTCCCCGGCACCGGGCTCCACCCGCTGCGGCAGAGGCACGATGCGCGGCGCCTCACCGTCGGCAGCAACAACCGGCGGCCGGTGGGCGCAGCCGATGCCGGCAACGGCGAGCAGGAGGCAGGCCAGCAACACCTCGAACCTGAAGGGTGTCGTCATCGCGGCTGGCAATCCGAAGAGGGGATTCCGCATTCTGCATGGATCGCGGCCATGCCACCATCCGGCCCGGCCCAGTCCACGGCAGGGTGACATTCCCAGCTCCCGGCGTTGATTTCCATCCACGCCGTTCGTCGCATGCGGGAACCCCACGGAGACACACATGTGCCCCCTTGCCCTCCCCGTACGTCCATCCGTTCTCGTCCTGCCGAAGAGATCACGGCTGACCAGGGCGGCACAACGCACTCGTCAGTGCGCGAACGCCTCCGGCTTACGCCACCCCAGCGCCAGCATGACCGCCGCCACCGGCAGCGCGAACAGGTGCCAGCGCAGGGTCGCCATCGGATCGACGACCACGTTCAGCACCAGCGCGCCCTGCGCGCCGACGTAGGCCGCGGCCAGCAGCAGCAGTTCGAACAGCCGGCCGTTGCGGAACAGCGCGCCGGTCGCCAGCCCCCACAGCGCAATCGACAACCCGGCGACCAGCGTGGCGAGCGCGGCCGATGGCTGCGACAGCGCCAGCCGCAGCAACGCGGGCAGCACCAGCGCCCACGCCAGGCCGATGCCGACGGCCGCGCGCACCGCCAGCAGCCGCAGGCGCATGCCCGGCGCAGTGAACACCAGCGCCGCCGTGCGCGTCTCGCGTTCGCGCAGGATCAACCGGGCGAACACGTCCAGCGCCAGCACCCATGCGCCGATCATCGCGACCGCCATCGCCTTGGCCGGCGCGAATGCCTGCACGCCCAGCGCGACCAGCAACAGCAGCCACCACCAGGCCCGTCGCGGGCGCAGCACCAGCCGCAGCTCCGCCGCGACCAGCACGCCGAACGGCCCGCGTTGCAGCGGCGTCAGCAGCGCCTCCAGCCAGCGCAGCCGCGCACCGTCGCCGCGCGCCTTGCCGGGGCTGCCCACGTGCGCGGCGCAGCGGTCCAGCAGCGGCACCGCCATTGCCAGCAACACCAGCGCCAAGCCGAACCAGAAGCCGCGTGCGCGCAGCCCGCCCGCGTCCGGCGTCCAGCGCGGCCATTCCAGCAGCACCGGCCGCTTGCCCTCCAGCGACTGCGTGCCGATGCTCAGGCCGAGTTCCTTGCCCGCATCGATCGCCGGCCAGTCGCGCGACAAGTCGTGCTCAGCCAGCAGCAGTCCGTGCGGATCGCCGGGGAACGGCACCGCCGCGCCCGGCCGCTGGTCGGCCTGCGACGTGCCCATCGCCACCAGCGCCACGTACAGCACGAAGAACAGCACGTTGCCGGCGCTGCGCCGCAGCCACGGCACCATGTCGAACCACACCGCCAGCGCGGACGTCAGCGCCAGCGAGGGCACGGTCAGCACCAGCACCGGCTTGACCAGTTCGAGCAGGTCGATGCGCAGGTCTTCCGCGCGCAGCCACTGCGCGGCCAAGCCGACGATCAGCCCGCCCGCCATCACCAGCAGCAGCACCACGAGATGGCTCAGCCACTTCGCCCACAGGTAGGCGCCGCGGCTCATGGTGGTGGCGACCAGCAGCTGCCAGGTGCGCGTCTCGAAGTCGCGCACCAGCGTGCCGCGCACCAGGTAGAAACCCGCCAGCGACAGCGTGACGCTGTACATCAGCGCGGCGACCATGCCGATCCATGCGCTGGAATAGCGCCCGCGCATGCCGTCGCCGACCGACACGGTCAGGTAGGCTTCGCTCGCGGCGGGAAAGCACCACCACATCAGCGCTGCCAGCCCGGCCACCACCAGCCAGAAGCGCGGCGTGCGCAGGCGCTGGCGCAGGTCCGCGGCCAGCACCGCGGCGACCGCACGCGGCGCGCTCACGCCTGCGCCCCGCTGCGGTGGAGCAGCCACAGGTAGGCATCCTCCAGGTCGGCCGCCACCGGCACCGCGTCCGCCGACGGCGCTTCCGCGCCCACCACCCGCAGCTCCACGCCGTGCACGCGGCGCTGCGCGCGGCTGATGCGCAGGCGCGCGCGCGCATCGGCCAGGCGTTCGGCGTCGATGGTCATCTGCCACACATGGCCTTCGGCGTCGGCCATCAGTGCTTCCGGGCTGCCGTGGAAGCGCAGGCGCCCGCCGGCCATCACCGCCAGCATGCCGGCGCTGGCCTCGATGTCGGAGACGATGTGGGTCGAGAGGATCACCAGCCGCTCGCCGGCCAGCTCCGCCAGCAGGTGGCGGAAGCGCACGCGCTCCTCCGGGTCCAGCCCGACCGTGGGCTCGTCGACGATCAGCAGCTTCGGATCGTTGAGCAGCGCCTGGGCAATGCCGACGCGCTGGCGCATGCCGCCGGAATAGCCGCCCAGCCGGCGATCCGCCACGTCCTCCAGCCCCACCATCGCCAGGCATTCGTCCACGCGCGCCACCGACGCGCGCGCCGGCAGCCCCTTCACCGCCGCCAGGAAGGCGAGGAACTCGCGCGCCGACAGCGCCTCGTACACGCCGAAGTCCTGCGGCAGGTAACCCAGCTCGCGGCGCAGCGCGTCGGGCTTGCGGGCGATGTCCTCGCCGCGCCACAGCACCCGGCCGGCGGTGGCCTTCGACAGCGTGGACAACACCCGCATCAGGGTCGACTTGCCGGCACCGTTCGGCCCCAGCAGCCCCACGATCCCCGGCGCCATCGCCAGATCCACGCCCGCCACCGCCTCGTGTCCTCCGCGATAGCGGTAGCCCACGCCTTCCAGCGCCAGTTCCAGTGCCATCCCATCCGCCTTGCCTGCCTAGATGATTTGGTATGTTAGTGATGTATAACACCTAAACAATAGGTCATTCGGCAGGGGTCCTCCGGGGACGCCCGGTGTCGAATCCCGGCGCGCCCGCTCGTCGTACCCTCGAATCCCGCCGGAGACCGCCATGACCCCTGCCCGCCCCCGCCTGTACGCCCATCCGTTCTCGTCCTACTCCCAGAAGGCGCTGGTGGCGCTGTACGAGAACGGCACGCCGTTCGACTACCGCAACCTCGAAGACCCGCAGAACGGCGCCGAGCTGGCCGAACTGTGGCCGATGAAGCGCTTCCCGGTGCTGGCGGACGGCGACCGCACCGTGCTCGAAGCGAGTTGCATCATCGAATACCTGCAACTGCGCCATCCCGGCCCGGTCCGGCTGATCCCAGACGACGGCGACGCCGCGCTGGAGGTGCGGATGCTCGACCGCGTCTTCGACAACTACGTCTCCACGCCGCAGCAGAAATTCGTCTTCGACGTGCTCCGCCCGGAAGCCGACCGCGATCCCTACGGCGTGAACGAGGCCCGCAAGATGCTGGAAACCGCGTACGCCTGGCTGGACATGCGCATGGCCAACCGCACCTGGGCCTGCGGCGAACAATTCACGATGGCCGACTGCGGCGCCGCGCCGTTCCTGTTCTATGCCGACTGGACACACCCGATCGACGCGCGCTTCGCCAACGTGCGTGCCTACCGTGAGCGCCTGCTGGCGCGGCCCTCGGTCAAGCGCGCAGTGGACGAGGCGCGGCCGTTCCGCTCCTACTTCCCGCTTGGGGCACCGGATCGAGACTGACGCGCGCAGCGCGACGGAAGCCGCACCTTCCGCGCATGCGCCAGCACGCGCTCCGAGAACGACATCGACATCCCTCCCGTTTGCAGGACAGCGCGACCGCCGCGCCGGGTCGACGCCGGCCCGCGCATTCCCTACATTGCTCCGTCCGCGACACGATTCGGCCAGAGAGACGGAAGCAAGAGCGCGCATGAAGGGTAACCAGGGAACACGCGCGGGCGACGCCGGCTGCGCCATCGGTTTCATCGGGCGCATGGACCTGCGCCGCCTCGCCGCCGCGTTCGCGCTCCTGCTCGCCCTCGGCAGCGCCGTCGCCGCGCCTCCGCCCGCGACGACGCCGTCGTCGGCCTACGCCGCCGAACGCGACCGCCTGCGCGCGGAAATCGCCGTCAGCGAACACGGAGAGTTGCGGCTGGCCTTCATGGACTCGCTGCGCCGCCTCGCCGAAGCCAACGGCGACCGCGACACCGCGCAGCTGATGGAAATCGAGCGCATCTTCGCGACCCACGACGATGCCGCCATCGACGCCAGCCTGGACGCGCTCAACGCCGTCCGCAGCCGCGTCCGTCCGCAGGCGTCGCCCGAACTGCGCGAGGCGCTGGAGCGCGTGTACGGCAACCTGTATTTCGACGTCGGCCATTTCGGGCTCGCGCTCGAACACCAGCTGGAAGCGCTGAAGTGGGCGAAGCGGCTGCCCTCCGGAAGCCGCCAGGCGACGCTGTACCGGCTCGGCACCATCGCCGAGCTGTACAACGCGATGGAGCGGCCGGACGACGCCCTGCGCTATGCCGACATGGGCCTGGCCATGGCCGCCCCGCCCGCCGATGCGTCGGTCAATCCGGTGTCGCTGCTGGGTGCGCGGGCAATGGCGCTGCTGCAACTCGGGCGCACCGTCGAAGCGAAGCGAGCGCTCGACGAGGCTGGCCGCATCGACGCCCGCGGCGCGCCGGGCTTCAACACGCTGCGCATCGCCGCGAACCGGGCGGCGCTCGAACTCGCCACGGCCCCGCCCGCCGAGGCGATGCGGGCGGTGGAACGGCTGCGGCAACTCGCCGAACGGCAGGACAATGCTTACTACCGCACTCGCGCCGACCTGCTGCGCGGCCAGGCGCGCATCGCCGCCGGCGACGTCGCCGAGGGCCTGCGCGGGATGCGCGAAGCGACCGCCAGCTTCGAACGGCGGGGCCAGATGATCGACGTGCTCGACGGCCTCGACCGCGAGATCCATGCGCTTCGCAGGCAGAGCGCCTGGCCCGAGGCGGTCGCGTCGCTGGAGCGCCGGCAGGCGATCTGGTCGCACCTGTTCCGCAGCGAACAGACCCGGGCGATCGCCGAACTGGAAGCCAGGCAGCGCGCCGAAGCGCAGGAGCAGCGCATCGCATCGCTGGCGGCGCAGGTGCGCCTGGAGCGCGCACAGGTACGCGCGGAACGGCTGCGGATGGCGCTGTTCGCCGCGCTCGCGCTGCTGGCCGCCTGCATCGCCGGCCTGCTGTCCCTGAGCCGGCGGCGCGCGCACCGGGAGCGCGACCGCCTCTCGCACGCCGTGCGCCACGATCCGCTCACCGGCGCCTTCAGCCGCTACGAATTCCAGGTGCGCGCCAGCGCCGCCACACCGGAACGCGACGCCGGCAAGAGCGTCCTCCTGCTCGACGTGGACGAGTTCAAGGCCGTCAACGACGCGTACGGGCACGCCGCCGGCGACGCCGCGCTCAAGGCCGTGGTGGACCGCCTGCGCCAGGCGATGGGCGACGGCGACGCCATCTACCGCTGGGGCGGCGAGGAGTTTCTGCTGGTATTGGCGCCGCGCAACGACGCCGCGCTCGCGCGCGATCTGCGCGCCCTGCGTCGCGCGGTCGCCAACGCGCCGGTGGCCTGGGAGGGCGGCGCCTTCGCGATCACCCTGTCCGGCGGCGCGGTCCGCCATCCGCTGGCGGCGGGCTGGCAGGGATCGCTCTCCGACACCATCCGCTGGGCTGACGCGGCGATGTACGCCGCCAAGCACGCTGGCCGCGACCGGATCGTGCAGGTGCGGCTCACTCCACAAGGCATTGATGCGCTGGCCGGCCACCGGCCGATCGACATGGCCCAGCTCCAGGATTGGGAGCGGCAGGGCTTCGTGCGGATCGAGGACCGGGACGACAACGGTCGTTCGGACGTCGGCTGAAGCGCGGCTCCTCCGCCGGAAGCGCCAGTGTGGATCGCTGGCGTCGAGTCGGCGGGCAACGGCTTGCCTGAAAGCGAAAGACGAGTCGCCGTCGCCGACGGCGTTCGCCGCTCGCGTCGAATCGTCGATGGCGCGACAGGCCCGCCGCCGCGCTCAGCCCCGCCGCGCCGCCTCGATCGCGGCGATGTCGATCTTGCGCATCGTCATCATCGCGTCGAACGCACGCTTGGCCGCGACCCGGTCGGGATCGACGATCGCGTCCAGCAGCGCGCGCGGCGAGATCTGCCACGAGATGCCCCACTTGTCGCGGCACCAGCCGCAGGCGCTTTCCTCGCCGCCGTTGCCGACGATGGCGTCCCAGTAGCGGTCGGTCTCGGCCTGGTCGTCGGTGGCGACCTGGAACGAGAACGCCTCGCTGTGCTTGAACGCCGGCCCGCCGTTGAGGCCGATGCAGGGGATGCCCAGCACGGTGAACTCCACGGTGAGGATGTCGCCCTGCTGGCCGGACGGGAAATCGCCCGGCGCGTGCATCACCCGGCCCACCGCGCTGTCCGGGAAGGTGGCGGCGTAGAACGTGGCGGCTTCCAGCGCGGCGCCGTCGTACCACAGGCAGATGGCGTTCTTCGGGGTCATGGCCTTGCTCCTTCGTGGGGGTTCGACTGTACGACGGACGGGCGTGAAGGAAATCGACAGATAATGCGGCGACGTCCGCCGCCGCAGGCCACCCGTCCGATGCCCCCCAGCCCGCCCATGCCTCCTCCCATCGGCTTGCTGCTGCGCGAATGGCGCGCGGCGCGCAAGCTGAGCCAGCTCGACCTGGCGCTGGCGGCGGACATGTCGGCGCGCCACCTGAGCTGCATCGAAACCGGCAAGGCACGCCCCGGCCGCGACGCGCTGGCGCGGGTGGCCGCGGTGCTGGACATGCCGCTGCGCGAGCGCAACGCGCTGCTGCTGGCCGCCGGCTACGCGCCCGACTATCCCGAGCACGCCTGGGAAACGCCGGTGCTGGAGCGGATGCGGCAGGCAGTGGAGCTGATCCTGGCGCAGCAGGAGCCGTACCCGGCCTTCGTGCTCGACCGCCAGTGGAACGTGCTGATGGCGAACGCGGCGGCGCAGCGCGTCAACCGACTGCTGATGGCCGGGCGCGAGAGCCGGCACGCCAACCTGCTTCACCAGGTGTTCGATCCCGAGGACTTCCGCGCGGTGATCGTCAACTGGCCCGAAGTGGCGGAGAAGTTCCTGCACCACCTGCACGCGCAGATCGCCGCCGCGCCGACCGACCCCGCCCCGCGGAAGATGCTGGAAGCGATCTCGCGCTATCCGGACGTGCCGGCGCCGGGCCGCGCCGCCATCCGCGCGCCGGACCCGGTGCTGACCCTGCGCTTCCGCAGCGGCGCGGGCGAGCTGCAGTTCTTCGAAACCATCACCACCTTCTCGATGCCGTTCGACGTCACCCTGGAAGGGCTGCGCATCGAATGCGCATTCCCGGCCGACGTGCACACCGCGAAGGTCTGCGCGGAGCTGGCGCGCGGCGACGCTTGACCTCGCAGGTCATTGCCGGCCCGCGCGCGCATCCGCAGGCTGGCGCCTCCCTCCCCGATGGATTGCCCGATGCGCGCCTGCCGCCTGCTCCCGCTTGTTCTCCTCGCCGCCGGTCTCGGCGTCTCCCACGCGCGCGCGGCGGAGCCCGCCGCCGATCCGGGACTGCGGCGCCTGGACATGCTGATCGGCCATTGGGAAGTGAAGCAGACGCTCTGGACCGCGCCCGGCCAACCGCCGGCGGTCGATGCCGGCCGCGCCACCTTCGCGCCGGTGCTGGGCGGGCGGCATCTGCGGCAGGAGCTGCACATCGACGCCGCCACGCCGTTCGACGGGCTCGGCTACCTCGGCTACGACGGCGCCAGCGGCCGGTACGAAAGCCTGTGGATGGACGTGAACTTCGACGGCGCCATCGTTGCGCGCGGCGGCTTTGACGCCGAGACCTCCAGCTACACCTTCCTCGGCCGCGTGCCCGATCCGGCGCATCCGGGCGGCACCAGCCCACTGCGCGAAGTGGTGCGGCTGGTCGATACCGACCACTTCAGCCACGAGTACTACGAACGGCGCGACGGCAGGGAAACGCTGGCGGTGCGCCTGGAGTACACGCGCAAGCCGTGATCGCGGGACGGCGCGCGCCGCCGGCCGCCGTCACTCCGGCGGATACATCGCCGGCAGCACCTCGGGCGCCAGCGCGCGGTAGATCGTCCCGTGATCCAGATCGGGACGCGCCACCACCCGCCACGCCAAGCTCGCGGGCGCGCTGGCCAGCGCGCGCTCCAGCACGCCGACGTTGGGCCCGATCGTTTCCGGTTCCGCCCATCCCACGTACAGTCGTCCGCGCGCGTGCGGATGCGCCGCCAGCCACGTGGGCGCGTCCGCGGCCAGCTTGCCACTGTTCCACCACAGGCTCGGATCCAGCGCGATCCAGGTGTCGAACAGCTCCGGCGACGCGGACAGCGTTTCGAGCACGAACAGTCCCGCCAGCGATTCGCCGATCAGGCCGCGCCGCCCGCTGGCGGGATACGCCGCTTCGATCCGCGGGATCAGCTCGTCCGCGATGAACGCGCGGAACTGCGCGGAACCGCCGACCACCGGCGCGATCTCGCGATCCTCGGCCACCGACGTCGGCCCGGTCAGGTCGCGCCGCCGCTGGGTGTTCTCGATGCCGACCAGGATCACCGGCGCCATGCGATCCGCGCGGATCGCGGCGTCGATGGTGTTGGCGACGTGCGGGAAATCCTCGGCCACGCCGCCGTCCAGCATGTAGACGACGGGATAGCGCCGGTCCGGCGCCTGTGCGGGCGGCAGGTAGACGTTGATCCGCCGGGTCTCGTGCAGCGCTGCGGATTCGAGCGTGAACGAGGCGTGCGGCGGCGGTGCGGCCTCTTCGGCGGCCGGCGCGTGCGCGCAGGACGCCAGCATCCATCCGGCCAACATTGCGGCGATCCAATGCGCCGCGGCGCGTCCTGCGAATGCCATGCGATTTCCCTTTCCGTTGCGGAAGCGCATGGTAAGGCAGCCGGTGCGCGGCGTTGCGCACCGGCCAGGACGTGCGATTCCCGCAATCGAGCGGAGCGACGGTGCCTGCCATAAGGCCGCGCGCGGCATCAGGAGTCGGCCGCTGCGCCGGCTCCCGCGATCGCCACGCTGATCCGCTGCACCGTCGGCCCGAACAGCAGGACGATGGCGAACGCGGCCGGCCAGGCGGCGAGGAAGGCGTGCCGCCAGTGCAGCAGATAGGCGGCATCGAAGCCGAGGTTGAGCCAGACCACGAAGGCGGTCATCAGCAGCGACATCCACAGGGACATCAGGCCGGAAAAGACGAGGCGAAGGCGCTGAGGCTGGGTCATGGCGGAAGCTCCGTGTCGGGACGCGCACAGGCTAGATACACACCACATCCGGAACCAGATCCATAAATTCAATCTATGATTCGCGAAAACGCAATCATGGATCGGCCATGTTCGACGCGATCGCCCTGTTCGTCTCCATCGTCGAAGCCGGCAGCCTCGGCGCCGCCGCCGAGCGCCTCGGCCTGCCCGCCGCCACCGTGACGCGGCGCCTGCAAACGCTGGAGCAGGAGCTGGGCTGCCGGCTGCTGCACCGGAGCGCCCGCCGCCTGCAACCCACCGCCGAGGGGTTGCAGTACTACGAGCAATGCCGGCCGCTGGTGCACGCGCTGACCCAGGCCACGCAATCGCTCGACGCCAACCTGCGCCGCGTCGCCGGCCACATCCGCGTGCTGGCGCCGGTGAACCTGGCGAGCGGGCCGCTGACGGCGGCGTGGACGGGCTTCCTCGACGCGCATCCCGAGGTGAGCCTGGAGCTCCAGCTCAGCAATGCCGTGCAGGATCTGGTGGGCAGCGGCGCGGACCTCGCGATCCGCGTCGGCGCGCAGGACGATTCGCTGCTGACCCAGAAGCGGCTCGGCGAAATCGGCGTGCACCTGGTCGCATCGCCCGCCTACCTCGCGCGGCGCGGCACGCCGATGCACGCGCGCGACCTGGCCGGACACGACGCCATCGTCACCGCGCCGCTGCTGGCGTGGCCGCTGCGCGATCCGGCCAGCGGCGCGGACACCACGCTGCGCCCGCAGGCGCGGCTGCGCGTCGACGAAATGCGGCTGGCGGTGGCCGCGGCCGAAGCGGGACTCGGCATCCTGCTGTGCCCGAACACCCTCGCCCGCGACGCCATCGCCCGCGGCACGCTGACCACCGTGCTGGAAGGCTGGACGCCGCAGCGGCGGACGCTGTTCGCGGTGTGGTCGCAGCAGCGCTACCTGCCGGCGCGGGTGCGCGCGCTGGTGGATCACCTGCAGGCGTTCGTGCAGTCCGATCCGCAGCTTGCGATGGCGTCGGCGAGCGCCTGACGGCCGCGTCGCCGTTATTTGCCCGAATCGGCCGCCATGCGCGATCGGCAGCCGGCTTATTCGCCGCCCTTGGCTTCGCCCATCTGGCGCTGCAGGTACAGCGGCAGGCCGAGCATGCGGATCAGACGCAGCTGCTGCTCCAGCCAGTGCGCATGGTCTTCCTCGGTATCCACCAGCTGCGACACCAGCATGTCGCGGCTGACGTAGTCGCCATGCCGCTCGCACAGCGCCACGCCTTCGGCCAGGTGGGCGCGCACCGCGTATTCGGTCTTCAGGTCGCGCTGCAGCATGTCCTCCACGTCGATGCCCGGCTCGAACGCGTCCGGGTTCATGTCCGGCGTGCCTTCCAGGAACAGGATGCGCTTCAGCAGCGCGTCGGCGTGCTGGGTCTCCTCCTCCATCTCGTGGTGCATCCGCTGGTGCAGCACGTGCAGGCCCAGGTCGTCGTAGCGGCGCGAATGGATGAAGTACTGGTCGCGCGCGGCCAGTTCCCCGCGCAGCAGGAATTTCAGGTAATCGACGACTTCGGGATGGCCTTTCATGGCAATGGCTCGCTGCGGAAACGGCGGCAGTGTGCCCGAACCCGCAGCGTCATGACGGGACGCGAATGCGTGCGGTTTCCTTTCGCATCCCCCGTGGCGGCCCATGGATGTCGAAGCCGGGCAACCGGGTATAGCGGAACGGCGACGGCGCGTGCCGCTCGATCCGGTCCCCGGATTTGTCTCCCACGCGCGTTCGGGTCCACACTGCGCGGCAGGCCGGCATGTCCTTGCCGGCGCGACGCACAGGTGAACTGCCATGTCCGTCTCCGGCATCGGTTCCGCATCGTTTCCCAGCGCGCGGCTTCGCCTGCCGGCGCAAAACGCGGCCTCGCAGGGCGCGTCGGGTCCGGGCGCGCAGCCACCGCATTCCGGCGATGGCGCCACCTCGGCGCATGCGCGCCCGTCGGGCGAACGGGCAGACACCAGCGGCACGCCGCAAGCCTCCGGCCGCTCCACGGGCGCATCGGCCGCGCGCGGGCAGATCGCCGGAGGCCTGACGGCGGAACAGCTGGTCGAACTGGACAGACTGAAGGCGCGGGACACCGAAGTCCGCCAGCACGAAGCCGCGCACCAGGGCGCCGGCGGCGCCTACACGGGCAGCGCCAGCTTCACGTTCACCCGCGGTCCGGACGGCAAGCGCTACGCCACCGGCGGCGAAGTGTCGGTGGACACGTCGCCGATTCCCGGCAAGCCCGAAGACACCATCGCCAAGATGCGCATCCTCCAGCAGGCGGCGCTGGCGCCCGCCGAGCCCTCGCCGCAGGACAGGCGCGTGGCGGCCCAGGCCGCACGGGCCATGCACCAGGCGCAAAGCGAACTCCAGCAGCAGGACAGGGCGCAGGCGCACGCGTCCGCAGGCGACGACGGCAGCCGCCAGCGGCGGCTCGCGCACGCCGCCGGCGCCTATCGGGAAACGGAAAAGGCGTCCGCCGCGTAATCGCGATCGGACCGTCGCATCCCGCAACGCAATCCCAACAAGAAACGGGTCGGAGCGACGGGCGGACGGCGATTCCGCGACGCGCCGGCAACCGCGCATGCGGTGGTGTTCCCGCGCGCTCCGCCGCCGGAAAGGCCTCCGTCCGCGGATGTATAGTTGCCGGGCTTGCCGGGCACGGTGCCCGGCCACGAACCACAGGGAAATGTCATGGGTCTTGTGCAGGCAGTGGTGGGCGCGGTCGGCGGTGCGCTGGGCGACCAGTGGAAGGACTTCTACACGGTGCCGGACGGCCTGCCGCCGACTGCGGCGCTGTTCGCCGCGGTGCCGCGCGGCACCAATGCCGGACGCGGCTCCAACACCCACGGCTCATCGAACATCATCAGCAACGGCTCGAAGATCGTGGTGCCGGAAGGCTACGGCCTGCTGCTGATGCAGGACGGCAAGATCACCGGCTTCGCCGCGGAACCGGGCGGCTACGAATGGCGTTCGGACGACGTCAACTCGAAGTCGATCTTCGCGGGCGACGGCCTGGTCAGCTCGCTCATCACCCAGAGCTGGGAGCGCTTCAAGTTCGGCGGCCAGCCGGGCTCGCAGCAGCTGGCGTTCTTCGTCTCGCTGAAGGAACTGCCGGACAACCGCTTCGGCACCCAGTCGGAAATCTACTGGGACGACGGCTTCCTCAACACCCAGGTCGGCGCGGTCACGCGCGGCTCGTACACGCTGAAGATCGTCGACCCGATCCTGTTCGTGAAGAACTTCGTGCCGGCCAGCTACCTGCAGCCGGGCCAGGTGTTCGACTTCACCGACCTCGACAACGTCGCCGCCAGCCAGCTGTTCAACGAGGTGGTCGGCTCGCTGGCGCCGGCCTTCAGCCTGTACACGAACGATCCGTCCAAGGGCAACCGCATCACCAAGATCCAGCAGGATTCGGTGGGCTTCGCGAAGAGCCTTTCCGATGCGGTCGAGAACGCCTACCAGTGGAAGTCGGATCGCGGCTTGGCCATCGTCAAGACCGCCATCGTCTCCATCGAATACGACGCCAACACCCGCGAACTGCTCAAGACCGTGCAGCGCGCCGACGCGCTGTCCGGCGCGCGCGGCAACTCCAACCTGCAGGCCAGCGTCGCCCAGGGCATCCAGTCGGCCGGCGAGAACGGCGGCGCGGCGGGGATGATGGGCATCGGCATGGCCAGCGGCATGATGGGCGGCATCGGCGGGTTGCAGCAGCCGACCGCCCCCGCGGCGCCGGCGGCGGACGATCCGGTGGCGAAGCTGAAGAAAGCCAAGGAGATGCTCGACCTCGGCCTGATCACCCAGCAGGACTACGACGCGCTCAAGGCCAAGGCGCTGGGCCTGTAAGCCGCGGCCGCACCACGCCCATGCCGAACGCCAACACGCCTCCGCCGGTGCCGCCGGCGCCTCCCGCCTTGGGCCCGGGGTCGCCGCAGGACGTGCCGCCGCTGCCGGGCGAGCTGAGCGTCGATCCGTCCACCCTGCCCCCGCCGATCCGCGACGAGCTGCTGAAGCCCGACCCGGTCGCCATCGACACCGCGTCCAGGGAATTGAAGGACGGCCTCAACCGCTGCCCGAAGTGCGGCTCGACGGAGATCAAGCAGCGTCCGGGCACCGACCTGCTGGTCTGCCTGTACTGCCGCCACGAGTGGCACGGCCAGCGGGTGGAAGAGGAGTTCGGGCTGGGCGCCGGCATCGACCAGCTCCGGGGCACGGTGATCGCCTCCGGTGCCCGCGACATCGCCGCCGATGCCGCCGCGCTGATGACCTTCAAATGCGCCGGCTGCGGCGCCGAGGTCACGGTCAACACCGGCAACGCGATGACCGCGCGCTGCCACTGGTGCCGGCATGTGTTCGGCGTCAACGAGCAGATCGCCAACGGCGCCGTGCCCGACGCGGTGCTGCCGTTCCATGTCAAGAAGGACGATGCGGTCGCGCGCATCCGCCAGTTCGTGGACAAGCGGAAGTTCTTCGCGTTGAAGGCATTCAAGGAACAGTTCACGCCGGAGAACGTGGTCGGCGTGTACCTGCCCTACATGATCGTCGACGCCAACGCGAGCGCCGACGTGGGCGGCCACGGCGAGATCGAGACGCGCCGCTACACCCGCGGCGAAGGCGACAAGAAGCAGACCTATTACGACGCCGACGTGTACCGCGTGGAACGGCACGTGGACTTCACCGTGGACGACCTGCCGCTGGAATCCTCCACCGCACGCGGCAACCTGGACACGCGCGTCAACACCAACAACATCATCAACGCCATCCTGCCGTTCGATACCAAGAACGCGGTGAAGTGGAACGCCTCCTACCTGTCCGGCTACAGCTCGGAGAAGCGCGACAACAACGTCGAAGCCCTGCTGCCGCGCATGGAGGATCAGCTGCTGTCCATCGCCCGCGCCCAGGTGGAGGCCTCGGCGAACCGCTACGACCGCGGGGTGCGCTGGGAGCAGGAACGCATCGACGTGCACGGCTCGCGCTGGGTGTCCATGTACCTGCCGGTCTGGCTGTACTCGTACCACCAGCCGGGCGGCAACGGCGGCATGCTGCACTACATCGCGGTGAACGGCCGCACCGGCGAAACCATGGGCAGCGTGCCGGTGCAGCAGTGGAAGCTGCTCGCCGCCGCGCTCACCGCGGGCACCTTCCTCGAAGGCATCGCACTCTGGATCGTGGGGAATCAGTGATGAGCGACGACGGCGGACTCTGGTTGCTGCTGCTCGGCCCGGCCGGCGCCACCGGCCTGTACTGGGCGCTGTACCGGTACTACCGCAACACCGACAAGTCGCACGCGTTCGAGCGCGAGACCGAGGTCGAGGCCAAGCCCGTGACCGGCTCCGACCGGAAAGTGGACGAAGTGACGGGCACGCGGGAAACCCGGATCCGCGGCGACAACCTGCGCGCGTACCGGCAGCGGGTGGAGCGGGTGCGCAGCGGCGGCGATTCGTCCTGACGCCGCGCCGGCGAACGATTTCGCGATCGCGCGCGACGGCTCGGCTTCGCCGCCTTTCCATCGCATGGGAGGCAGTTCGTTTCCCGAAACCCGCGTCTAGGCCCGGATCGCCAGCGGCCTGCCATCGCCGATCCCGTACGCGTCGCTGAACACCAGCGCCGGCAGCGGCTGGCTGAACAGATAGCCCTGCCCTTCCTGGCATCCCATCCGGTAGAGGCGGTCGCGCTGGCGTTCGTTTTCGATGCCCTCGGCGATGGTGTCCAGGCCGAAGCTGCGGGTCATGTCCACGATCGCCCGCACCACCGAGGCGTCGCGGTCCGACTCGTGCACGTGCTTGACGAAGGAGCGGTCGATCTTCAGCCGGGTCAGCGGGTATTTCTTCAGCAGGCTGAGTGAGGCATAGCCGGTGCCGAAATCGTCGAACGCGATGCCGACACCGGCCTGCCGCAACCCGGCCAACGTGTCGAGCACCAGGTCGTCGTTGTCCAGCACGATGTTTTCCGTCACCTCCAGCTCCAGCGCGGAGGGCGGCAGGCCATGCCGGCGCAGCGCGGACAGCACGTCGGCGATCAGGTCGTTGAGGCGCAGCTGCGCGGCGAACAGGTTCACGCCGATGCGCAGGTCCGGCGCGCCGCGCGCGCGCCAGTAGGCGGCCTGCGCACAGGCTTCGTCCAGTACCCAGGCGCCGACCGCGGCGGCCAGCGATCCGGTTTCCAGCGCCGGCAGGAAGGCAGCCGGCGACAGCAGGCCCTGCTGCGGATGCAGCCAGCGGATCAGCGCCTCGGCGCCGACCAGCGCGCCGTCGCTCAGGCGGACCTGCGGCTGGTAGAACAGCACGAACTCGCCTTCGCTCACCGCGCGATGCAGTTCGGTGCCCAGCAGGCGGCGCGTGTTGGCTTCCTCGCGCAGCGCCGGCAGGAACACGCAGACCTGACCACGCCCCTCCTTTTTCGCCCGGTACAGCGCCAGGTCGGCGTCGCCCACCAGCTCCAGCGCTTCGCGCCCGTGCTCGCCCGCGATGGCGATGCCGCAGCACGCCGCCACCCGCACCTCGCTGCCGTCGAGCATGACGGGCTCGGCGACCACCTCCACGAGCCGCTGCGCCCGATCCACCGCCTGCTGTTTGTCGCCGACGCCGGCCAGCAGGATCGCGAACTCGTCGCCGCCCATCCGCGCCACCAGGTCCTCCGGGCCGATGCACTGCTTCAGACGGCGCGCGATCTCGCACAGCAGGCCGTCGCCTGCGCCGTGTCCCAGCGTGTCGTTCACGTCCTTGAAGCCGTCCAGGTCCAGCATCAGCACGGCCAGCTCGCTGGATTCCAGCAGCGCGGATTCCATGCGCCGGTACAGGCCGGTGCGGTTGGGCAGGCCGGTGAGCATGTCGGTGCTGGCCAGGCGATGCAGTTCCTCCTGCTTGAGCAGGCGCGCGGTGCGGTCCTGCAAATGCACGTTGAACATCAGCCGCCCGTTTTCGTTCCAGCAGAACAGCGCGATGCCGAGCAGGAATTCGCTGCCGTCCTTGCGCAGGCCGCAGATGCGCTCCGGCATCGACAGGCCGTCCACCGAGCCGGCCCGCGCGGCGCGCGCGATCAGCGCGTTCACCTCGGCGCGATCCGGCTCCGCCAGCAGCTCGTCGATGCGGCGGCCGATGCCCTCGGACGGCTCGTAGCCGAACAGGGTGGCGGCGGAATCGTTCCACGCCACGATCGCGCCGCTGCCGTCGAACCACGCCACCGCGGTCGGCGAGTTGCGGGCGTAGGCGTCGAACGGCCGCATCGCGTTCGCCGACAGCTCGATCCGGCGCAGCTCCAGCCGGTCCGATGCGATCTTCGCCAGCTCGCGCAGGTGCTGGCGGTCGGCGTCGGAGAAATCGTGGTGCGGGCGCTGGTCGAGCACGCACAGCGCGCCCAGCGGATGCCCCTGCGGCGACAGCAGCGGCACGCCCGCGTAGAAACGCAATCCCGCCGATCCTGTCACCAGCGGGTTGTCGTGGAAGCGTTCGTCGAGGCGGGCGTCGGACACCACCATCACCCCGTCCTGGGTGATCGCGTGCGCGCAGAACGACACGTCGCGCGCCATGTCCACGCCTTCGCCGCCGGGCTCGATGCCGGCGCTGGCGGCGAAGAACACGTGGTCGCTGCCGATCATGTTGACCGCCGCCATCGGCATTCCGAGCGAGCGCGCGGCGAGTTGAACCACGGCATCCAAACTGGGCAGCGGCCGGTTCTCGCCCAATCCGTAATCGGACAGGGCCTGCAACCGCTCCTTTTCCGCGGGCAACGCGGGCGGACATTTCATCGCCGTCTCTCCGGCATGCGGCCGCCACTCCCGTGCCCTGCTCTCCCCGCTCCGACGACAGCGGCCAAACTCCGTCGGACGCGGGTGCCACCATACCGCAAGTAGCCGTTCCGCCGCTGGAAAGCCGGCCCCGCGCGATCAAAGCCGCAAGCCGCACCCTCCGGCCCCGCCTACAGCGTGCGCGTCACCTCCGCGCCGCGCGCGGCCAGGAAGCGCGCGGCCTCGCGCTGCTGCATCGCCGACAGCGCATGCACGACAACCGCGCTGCGTCCGGCCGCGATGGCCTCGCGCACCGCCTGGATGTAGCGGTCGTGGTCGGGGCGCAGCGCCACCAGCCCGCCGAGGAACAGGCCCCCGATCGCGCCATACAGCACCCACCAGCCACCTGCGGCCAGGGGCGACGTTTCGACGTAGTGCACGTCCGCCAGCATCATTCCCATGAACACCAAGCCGCCGACGATCGCGCCCAGCAGGCACAGCTTCAGGTGCGCAAGCACGATCGTGCGCCAGATGTTGCCGCCCTCCGGCTCCAGCTTGATGTCGACGTCGGTGGTCCCCGGCGTGATCAGCTTCACCTGCGCAGGCGCGATGCCGAGCTGCTCCACCAGATCCGCCGCCGCGTCCTGTGCGGAAGCCTTGGCCGGGAACACCGCCGCCAGCTTGCTGTTGGAGACCTCTCCGGTCACGGGATTGTCGGACATGGCCCACTCCTGCATTCGGGGTGTTTCCGCTATAGCAGCCGGCGGGTGGGCGCCGCGTCAAAGCGCCGCCCTCGCGCGCATCGGTTCCGTTCAGGAACGCATCATCGCTTCACCGACACGCCGCCATCCGCCAGCAGCGTCACGCCCGTGGTGAAGGAACCGAGGTCGGACGCCAGATACAGCGCCGAGCCGGCGATTTCCTCCGGCGTCGCCATCCGTTCCAGCGCATGCAGGCTGCGGACATGGGCGACCGCTTCCGGGCTGTCGGCCACCGCCCGCCCCATCGGCGTGTCGGTGCCGCCGGGCAGGAGCGCGTTCACCCGCACGTTCCGGCCGCCGTACTCGGCCGCCAGCGCCTTGGTCAGGCCGATCACGCCGGCCTTGCTCGCGGCGTAGGCGGCCATGCCGGAAAACCCGACCGTGTGGCCGACGAACGTACCGGTGAAGATCAGCGCGCCACCGCCCCGCTCCACCAGCGCCGGCAACTGATGCTTGGCGCCGAGGAACGCGGCGGTCAGGTTCACGTCGAGCGCATGCCGCCAGTCCTCCAGCGCGACTTCCGAGGTCGGGCCCATCGGCCCCAAGTCGCCCGCATTGTTGAACGCGATGTCCAGCCCGTCGAACGCATCGACGGCGGCCTCCACCAACGCCCGCGCGTGGGCTTCGTCGCGGACATCGCCGGCCAGCGCCAGCGCCTGCCCGCCGCCTTCTTCGATCTGCGCCTTGAGCGCGGCCAACCGCGCCGCGTCCCGCCCGGCGATCACCAGCCGCGCCCCATGCCGCGCGAACAGGCGGGCGGTGGCGTGACCGATGCCGGAACTGGCGCCGGTGATCAGCGCGACCTTGTCTTTCAGCATGTGCATGCGGGACTCCCGTGAAATGGAGCCGCATGGTGACCGCGTCTTTAAGATTCGGCGTCCCGTTTCTTGCCACCTTTCAGCAGCACGCCATGAAAGATCGTCACATCGTCGCCAACCGGGAATCCATCCAATCCGCCACGGCATCGATCACTTCAGCATCACCATACATCCAGCTGTGCTTGAGCCCACGCAAGCCAGGCGGCGCCTTGCAGGCGTGTCGGGTGATGTGCTCATCGGCCATTGCCGGGATCACCGTCGTGCGGATCCGCAAGAGCCAGTTATGAAAGATTCCTTCGCCACCATAGGCACCGGGATGAGCGCGCACCAACAGAGGCACGCCAGCCATCACGAGCTGCCAGTAGATGCCGTACATGAGCATGGTCGCCGCACTTGCCAGCAAGCCGACACCGGCAGCGATCAAATGCGACTGCAGGCGGTCGTGGCCATCGATTTCGCCCAACATGGCGACGTAAGTGGACACTCCCAGCACGACAAGCCCCCCAATCAGCGTCGCCCTACGCCACAACGCATAAGGTATTTCCGCCAGAAAGCGGGTCAGCCCCAGCCACAAACCCGCCTCATCGCCCGATACATGTATGCAAAGCATCGGTACGGGTGGCACAGGCAGGCGCAATTCGGCCAGCAATGCCTCTTGCCTCGCCGCCAGGGAGGCTTCAAGGCGCGGCATGTTCCGAAAGACCATGAACGCCACGTTGATCACCATGGCGATCCCGTACACCGAGAACACCAATGCCGCCAACGTCCAAGCCGTGCCCGACAACCGCGTTCCCAACGCGAGCGAAGCGACCGCGGCAATGCCGCCAAGCAATAGCGCACCCAACAGCAGGGTCATGAACGGCAGGCCGAGACGTAGCAGTCCCATTGCCGCTCCAAGGCTGCGCGCCTCGCTGGCGATGAAAGGCGTCCCGATCGTCACGATCCCGGCCAAGTCCGGCTGAGATGGAGCATCTCCCAGTGCGTACAAAGCAACATTGCCTCCGTGGCTGTGGGCGACGACGAAGCGCGGCACACCCGGCCAAGCGCGGGCAACCTCATCCTGGTCTTCGCGCAGCGCCTCCGCGCCGGCTCGACGAGCCGAATGCGAGTTCGAGCCGCTCCAGTTGAAAGCGCGAAAACGCACGGCCTCGCCGAACCGCTCGCGCAAGCGTTGCCGAACCAGTGCCGCATCGTCGTTCGCCCATGCGGCGCCGCGGGCGAAGGTTCCATGGACCAACGTCACGACGAAGGGAGACGCTTCCGTAGTCACGGAAACATCTCGACCCGCACAGCCTTAATTTTCAAGCGATGCCAACAGGCAAGATTCGAAACATCGCGAACTGGGTTCGATGCCATTCCGCCCCCTAGGGATCTGCCCACGCAATTCATTGCGTCGCAATGAGCGAACGCCCGTAGTCGGCCGCATCGCTCAAAGTGGTTCTTCCGCCCACGTGCAGTACGTATTCGAAGTTCTGGTTCATGCCGCCATACGCCACGTCGGATTCGCCGTAATTCGCGCCGACCACGAGCGAATGAGGGCCTCTCGACAGAGGCTTGATCATCAGCCAATAGCCGTCCGCCGCACCCAGCGGCGATGAAGGGTCGTCGGGATCCATCGGAAAACAGCCTTCGCTCTTGACGCGAAACAAGCGCACGTCACCGACCGGCTTATCGTCCAGCAACACCACCGCACTGCGCAGATGATCATTGTTCACCGCCGCAGACTCCTGCAGTGTCTTGCATGGCAACCGCGAATCCCCGGGACCGCGTTGCCAATAGATCATGTTGATCACCGGCACCAACAGGTACTTGCCTTCCGGGACTTCGCATTCGCGCTTCGGCCGGAAGCGGCCGTTCGTTCCGGCCAGGAACCAGACCGGCCCCTCCTGCCCCATCTCGCAGAAGCGCCCGTCCGGATCCAGGAAAGGCTGTACCGGCTGGTTGAGTGCCCAACGCCACCAGCGCGCAGTCCATTCGCCGAGGCTGACGCCTTCGACAGGTTCGGTAGTCAGCGCTTCCGCAGCGGATGCAGATGACGTTGGCGAAGCAGCATTCGCGACAAACAACGAGGCTGCGAGCACCATGCCTGCAGCGGAGAGAACGCATCGCCAAAACATCCAACCCCCAGGTTCAAACGGTGCCCCCCACTGCTAAACGAGCATAACAAGGCGACGCCATTTCGTGTCGATGCGACCAGAACCCACAACATAAAAAGTCCGGAGCAGCTTTGCGCTGCACAAAAGCGTAGTGCCTATGTAGCTCGGATAATGAACTCGATTCCGCTATTTGCCGACACTCGTGCCTGTTTCGGCATGCAACCGCCTCCATTTAGGAGCCTTCCTCATACATCGTTTTTCCATGGCGAAACACTATCCCGCCATGCAGCCGCTGCTCGCCCTGAGCATGCAGGTGCACGACGGCGGCCGGCTGGAACCCACGCTGCAGCAACTGGTGCTGATGCGCGTCTCGCAGATCAACGGCTGCGCGTACTGCCTGGACATGCACAGCAAGGACGCGCGTGCCGCCGGCGAGACCGAGCAGCGCCTGCACCTGCTGCCGGCATGGCGCGAGACCACGCTGTACAGCGAACGCGAACAGATCGCGCTGGCCTGGGCCGAGGAACTGACCGAACTCGCGCACGGCGCCGTTTCCGACGCCCTTTACGAACGCGCGAGCGCAGTGTTCGACGAGGACGCGCTGGTCGACCTGACCCTGCTGGTGGTCGCCATCAACGGCTGGAACCGGATCAACGTCGCCGCGCGCAACATCGGCGGCCATTACCAGGTGCCGAAAGCGAAGGCGGCATAACGCGAGAAACGGTGTCCGGGAAACGGTGTCGGGGACAATCCGGACTTGTGGCGCTACAGCCTGCTCACACCGTCATCGATCCCGGCGTCTTTTCCTCAATCGCGTTCCCTGAGGTCGCGCGTGGCAATCGCCGCAGCGGCCTGCAACGCATCGGCATAGACCTTGCGGATCGGCGGCACGTCCCGAGCGGCCGACTCCAGGCCCTGCACATACGCCGAGAGCAGATCCTGCGCGTTGTACTGCTGGCCCAGTTCGTCCACCGTCCTCGCGACCGCATCCCGCAGATGCCAATCCACGTTGGCGCCCGACTCCGCCTGTTTGGCGACATCCATGACGCGCAGGACATGTGGGGTGACTAGACCGACGACGGTGGCTTTCACTTGCTCGACCTGACTGGCAAGGGATCGGGAAGGCAACGATAGCGCGTCGCCATGTGAATGGCGCGTGGCGGCGGCGCATCTGGCAGGCATGAGGCAACGAGGCCAGCGCGCAGGTGCGCCGCTGGCCCCGCTTTCCCCGCTCTACCTGCTCTCGTCCTCCGCCTTCGGCAACGGTGCGCCGGTGTACTGGTTGAAGCGCGGCCCCTGAGCCGGGGTACGCATCAACATCGGCGCCACTTGCTCCACCGGACCAACGGCCGCCCACCAGAGCTTGAGCGACTTGAATGAGAAGACTTCATCGAAGTCCACGGCAAACGAATCCGGATCCATCGCTTCGGTGCCGGGCCGGTTCTGGAACCACTTCATCCATTCCTTCGACCCCGGCGCCGGAGAGCAGATCACCGTGCCGTTCGGATCGGGCTTGCCCTGGTCATTGCACAGCTGGAAGTACGGCGCGGCCTTGGTCGCGAACGACGGCAGCAGGAACGAATTCATCCGGTTGCTGGTCGTGCTCCATTCCGCCGTGCTGTGGCAGCTCATGCAGCTGGAGTTCGGCGCATTGCGGATGACCTTCCCATCCACCGCGATATCGTTGCGCCCGCCGTCGTTCGGCCCGGTCAGGCGCCCGCCCCAACCCAGCGTCTGGGTGGAATACAGCGGCGCCTTCGGGTTGTTCCAGTTCTCCTTGAGCGGCATGTCGGGAGAGGTCGCCTGCGGATCGTTGCCCCACTGCACGCCCAGCGGCACCATCTTGTCCCAGACATCGCCGGGTGCATCCTTGTCGTACACCAGCGTCATGAACACCCAGCCGGTGGTCGGGGACGACTGGCTGTCCTTGACGATGATGTCGAACTGCGCGACGTAGCCGGGCCAAACCTGCGGCTTGCTCTCGCTGCCGACAGGCAGGTACAGGCTCCATGCAGCGGCGCCGGCCATGGCGTCCCACCAATCGGCCTTCACCTTCGGATCGGCGGATGCGAACAACGCCGCCTTGACGATGATCGCGCCCTCCTGGAACTGGGCCTTCTCCGTCTTCAGCGCCGGCTTCATCGACGATTCGCCCCAGAAGTCGCGCAGCGAATAGGCTGCACGCTTGTCGTAATAGGTCAGAACGTGGGTATTGAAGGTGGCGCGCAGCCCGGTACCGGGGAAAATCGACGGGCCGAACGTGCCCGCGGGATACGTCCCGCTGATCGCCTCGCGCAGGCTGCCCACCCACGGTTCGTTGTACCAGCCGGCCTTGGCCGCGTCCCATTGGTCGTGCCGCATGATCAGCTGCTTCGCGTTGTCCGCGACCGCAGCCTTCAGCACCGCGGCATACGCGGACGCATTCTCCACCGTGATCGGCCCGTTGCCGATCGCCTCCTGCCACGGCGTCTTTCCGATCGGCGGCAATGGTGACGTCGGCCAGTCGTGGCTGAGCTTGAACAAAGGCCCGGAATAGACGCCGCGCGGCGGCACCTGCCCGTTGTTGTCCTGATACGGCGTCGCCGCTCGCAGTGCCTTCATGCTCGGCATCTGCATGGTTGAAAAGGCATCGCCGGAGACGGCGTATTTCGCCGCCAGTCCCGAAACCGCCAATAGCACGCCTGCCGCCAACAAGCTGGGCTTCAACTTGCTCATCATCCATTTCCTCCCTTGAAATCAGTGATCGCGGTGGCGCCACGCAGGACACCATCGACAATGCGAACCGCACCTCCGAGTCGCGCGCTCCCCTGCGCACGGTCGGTCAGTGGGAACCAACGGCGGGTGATGAACAAATGGGACAAATGGAGGAAATTGATGTCTAGGCGGCAACAACAGGAATAACCAGGACGCGTTGACGTTGCCCTTGGCATGGGCCGCATGCAGGGCAGCAAGCAGAGCATCGCGAAAAGACAAATCCGGCGATGGCGTCCCCACCGTGGTCGGAAGCATCCATGCGGGAAGGCGTTAGGTGGCTTGCTACCTCCCGGTTTGATTCCCCTACGTTTCCACCCTGCCGCTCTCCGCCATCCTGGCCAGCCAGTCGCGAGGCGACATCCCCACCCTGGCCACGAAGGCGCGCGACAGGGCGGAAGGATTCGCGTACCCCAATTCCTCGGCCAGCAGCTTGACCGGCCGGCCATCGCGCAGCCGGCTTTGCGCCAAGGCCATGCGCCAATCGCCCAGATAGTCGGCCGGGGGCTGCCCCACGCGTTCGCGGAACGCATTGGCGAAAGCCGTGCGCGACATGCCCGCACGCTCGGCCATGCGCTCCAGCGTCCACGGCTCGCCGGGAGCGTCGTGCATCGCCACCAACGCGCGCGCGAGGCGCGGATCGGACAGGCCCGCGATCAGCCCGGGGCGCACGCCCGCCTCCTGTGGATGATCCAGCAGCCAGCGCAGCAGTTGCAGCACGACCACCTCGAACAACCGGTCGGCCAGCAGGCGCTGGCCGCAGCGCACCCGGTCGGTTTCCGCGAACAGCAGGCCGAGCGCCGGCTCCAGCCCCGGCACCCGCGCCAGCGGCAGCGCGACCAGCGGGGGCAATGCACGCGCCAACGGATTTTCCGCGCCGCCCTCGAAGCTCAATCGCGCGCAGGTCAGATCGGCGCCGTCGCGCGGCGTGTCGCTGAAACGATGGGTGCGGGGACGCGGATACAGCAACAGCGTCGGTTCGTCGAAACGCATCGCATTCGGCAGGTCGCGCGCATGCGGATGACTGACCTCCAGCCAGCCACGGCGCAGCACGTGCAGGTAGGCGAATCCTTCGCTCGCGTCGAAATGCGTGAGCCTGCACAGCGTGCCCGAATGGTGCAGTTGCGCGCGGACGCGGAAACGCTCGAGGAGGCCCGAAAGGCGGTCGATGGGAGGCTGCGCGCTCATCTGTACGAAAAGATGCTTTTAAAGTACGAATTGATCCAAATCATACAGGCGATCCGCGCACACTGCGCAAGCCCCGTCGGGGTGTCCTTTCCACCACCTGACCTCTTCAGGAGATCGCCATGTCCCGCGTCAACCTCGAATCGCAATCCGCCCCCGCCGCCAGCCAGCCCCTGCTGGCCCAGATCCAGCAGGCCTTCGGCGCCACGCCCAACATGTTCAAGGCCGTGGCCAACTCGCCTGCCGCCCTGCAGAGCATGTGGGCCGCCTTCGGCGCACTCGGCAAGGGCAGCCTCGGCGCCAGGCTCGGCGAGCAGATCGCCGTGGCCATCGCCAACCGCAACCGCTGCGAATACTGCCTGGCGGCGCACACCGTGCTTGGCCAGAACGCCGGCGCGTCCGCTGCCGACATGGCCGCCGCCCAAGTCGGCACGTCCAGCGACGCCAGAACCGCCGCCGCCCTCGACTTCGCCCTGAAAGTGGTCGAACGGCGCGCGCAGGTGGACGACGCCGACATCGCCGGATTGCGCAAGGCCGGATTCGATGACGGACAGATCGTCGAGATCCTGGCCCACGTCGCCCTGAACCTCTTCACCAACTACATCAATGTCGCCCTGGACATCCCGGTCGATTTCCCGAGGGTCGCCCTGAAGTAAGTCCTTGCGGGCTTGATCCCGCCTTACGAATCGGCGCCGGGGCGAACTGTCCCGGCACCGATTTCTTCCGCCGGCACGAAACCCTCGCCTGATGCATCGTCTGCCGCCAGGCGCGGATTGAACGCCGAAACCCGGGTTTCATGGATCCCTGTTTCGTGCTCTGCAAAACGGACAAGCAAACCGGGTTCCCTAGTTTCCGCCCTCAGCTTTCTTCCACCGAAAAAACGCAGACACCCAATGACCGGCTCTTGGCCCGGTACATGGCCGTGTCCGCGGCGCGCAGATAGTCGTCGATGGTTGCCAACCCGGACTCGCTGCTGACCAACCCGATGCTCGCGCCGCTGGTCACGGTCTGCGCACCGATTTCGTAGGGCACGGCGAGGGCGGCGGCGATCTGGCGGGCGCGGTCGGCCGCTTCGGCGGGGTCGATGGATTCGAGCAGCACGTTGAACTCGTCGCCGCTCATCCGGGCAACCAGGTCGCCCGTCCGCACGCAGGCTTCGAGCCGGCGCGCCACCTGCTGCAAGAGCTGGTCGCCCACATGATGCCCGTGGGTATCGTTGACGGCCTTGAACCGGTTGAGGTCCAGCACCAGCACGGCGAACATCGTGGTTCCACCGCGTGCCGGCGCGTCGCCGCCTCTCGCCGCCTCGTTCCGGTGCAGCGCGATGGCATGCGCGAGGCGGTCGCGGAACAGTGGCCGGCCGGGCAAGTTGGTCAGGGCGTCGTAGGAACTGCCGCGTTCCGCCAGATCGCTCAGCGAGCCCGCCATGCGCACGGCAACGCCGCCCTCGAACTGGGCAACCCCGCGCCAGTTGACCCACACCAGCCGCCCCGAGCCGTGGAATGCGCGGAAATCCACCGAAAAGTTCGGGCGGTTCCCCGACAGGTGCCAGCGATAGGCCGCCTGCACGCGCTCGCGGTCATCGGGATCGATGAGCCGCTCAAGGAAGCTCCAGCCACCGTCGTGCACGTGATCGATGCCGTCCAGCCCGACGATCTCGTGGAAGCGCTCGGACGCATGCAGCACGTCCGTGCGCAGGTCCCAATCCCAGATGCCGTCGTTGGAGCCGCGGGTGGCGAGCGAATAGCGGTTGTCGGAGCGCAGCAGTTCGAGTTCCGTGTTCTTCTGCCGGGTCACGTCGATCATCAGGCCGATCATGCGGTTCGGCCGCTCCGGCTCGACCACCACGCGGCACAGGTCGCGCACCCACACGACCTTGCCGGACTTGGCGATCAGCCGGTAACTCATCTCGTACGCATAGCTGTGCGTCGCGTTGTACGCGGCATCGTCGATGACCAGGGCCTCCGCCAGATCGTCGGGATGCACATGCATCCGCCAGAAGCGCGGGTCGGAGCGCCACTCCTCCACGGTGTAGCCGAACAGCCGCTCGACCTGCGGACTCAGGAAGGTATTGCCCACGCCGAGCTCGGCCTCCCAGACGACGCCATCGATGGTTTCCAGCAGGCGCAGGAAGCGCTGGCGGATCTCCACCAGCACCTGCTCGGTGACCTCGGTGATCTCGATCAGCACGCCCTGCCGGCTGATCACCCGGTTCGCCGCGTCCGACTCCGGGTGGAGCTGCAGGCGCACCCAGCGATAGTCCCCGTCGGCGAACCGCAGCCGGAACACCGGCATGCCCGAGCGCAGGGTGCCGACGTCGTCGGGATGCACGAATTCAAGCAGGGATCGGCCAAGCGCCGCCTCCACCGGATGGCCGGTGAGCTTGTGCCAAGCCGGGTTCAGGTAAGTGATCTCCCACAGCGCATCCGTTTGCACCACCGCCTCGGGCAGCAGTTGCAGTAGATGTGCGGACGGCGTGGGCGTGGCGGGCATACGGGCTATGGTCACCGAGGGTAATCGGGCAGTCCAGCATGCGCCCGCATGAGAGACGATCCCGTCACATTCCCGCAAAAGCGGGGTCAGAGCCGACTTTCCCAAAAGCGGGGTCCAAAAGCGGGGTCAGAGTCGACTTTCCCGACGACCATCAGCTCTTTTGCCTGATCGACGCCAAACGCCCTCGCCGCGAACCTGCGGATGTCCCATCGCGCAGGCCAGCCCAATGCCCCGCCCTCCCCGCATCGATCTTCCAGGCATCCCGCACCATGTCGTTCAACGCGGCAACGACCGCCAGCCCTGCTTTTTCACCGAAGCGGACCACCTCTGCTACCACACGTTGCTACGCGAAGCCGCTCTGAGCGAAGGCTGCGCGGTGCATGCGTACGTGCTCATGACCAACCACGTGCATCTGCTGTTAACCCCGCAGCACCCGCACGCCGTGTCGCGCACGCTGCAATCGCTTGGCCGGCGCTACGTCCGCTACATCAACGACACGCATCACCGCAGCGGCACGCTGTGGGAAGGCCGTTACAAGGCCAGCTTGGTCGGGGATGGCGACTACCTCATGCACTGCCATCGCTATATCGAGCTCAACCCCCTGCGCGCCGCAATGATCGCCGATCCGGGCGAATACCGCTGGTCCAGCCATCACGCGCTGGCCTTCGGTGACGCCGATCCGTTGGTGCACCCGCATTCCGCCTACTTGGCATTGTCCGACGATCCCGCAACGCGCCAACGCCTGTATCGCGACATGGTCATGGTCGCCGTCAACCCGGACGATATCGACGCCATCCGCCTCCATCTGCAACGCCAGCACGCCTATGGGAGCGAGCGCTTCCGGCAGGCCATCGAGAGGCAACTCGGGCGGAGCGTGGGGCCGCAGAAGATCGGGCGCCCAAGGAAAGCCGAGGAGGATCAGCGCCCATCCTTAGAGCAGACTCAGCTCAGTCTTGGCAAACCCTGAGAAAGCCGACTCTGACCCCTGTTTTTGGAAGGCCGTTACAAGGCCAGCTTGGTCGGCGATGGCGACTACCTCATGCACTGCCATCGCTATATCGAGCTCAACCCCCTGCGCGCCGCAATGGTCGCCGATCCGCGCGAATACCGCTGGTCCAGCCATCACGCGCTGGCCTTCGGTGACGCCGATCCGTTGGTGCATCCGCATTCCGCCTACTTGGCATTATCCGACGATCCCGCAACGTGCCAACACCTGTATCGCGACATGGTCATGGCGGCCGTCAACCCGGACGATGTCGACGCCATCCGCCTCTATCTGCAACGCCAGCACGTCTACGGAAGCGAGCGCTTCCGGCAGGCCATTGAGGAGCAACTTGGGCGGAGCGTTGGGCCGCAGAAGATTGGTCGACCAAGGAAAGCCAAGGTGGAGCAGCGCCCATTCCCAGAGCAGACCCAGCTCAGTCTTGGCAAACCCTGAGAAAGTCGACTCTGACCCCTGTTTTCCTGACCCCTGTTTTCGTGTCTTCTTCTAACTCTTGTTTTCTTAATCGCACTCTGCCGGGAGCCGTCCGATCTGTATGAGGCTCGCTTTGGTACCAGATGCTGCAAGATTATCGTTGCTCAGCATTAGTGCGGAAGCAGGCGTGTCTGATTGGACATGCAGTGGGATAAACCACGCATATCTCTCGCCATGACCACTAGCAACCTGCCGTCGTGCAAGGGCAGCAATGACATAATCTCCTTGCTCAAGTGTCATTTGGAAACGGCCATCCGCATCAGTCTTGGCAATGGAGACTGGCTGAGGCAAGGTCTTGAGGATGCCACTAGCTGATAGCAACTCTGCCAGCTCCATACAGTGGATGATTTTTTTACCCGTCCCCTCCCCAGCCTGCTTCCTTAGAAGTTCGAGAAGCCTCTCATTTAGCAATTCTTGAGACAGGAGCTCTGCATGCCTAAGTAATTCTTGCAACCTGCCACTTGATGAGCCCACAAAAGAAGGATCAAACTCCGCTTTCTTTAGCGCAGCCTTAAGTGGATTGATCTCATCGTTGATCTCTTTTTCACGGCGAGCGGCTTGAGCAATAGCCTCCGACAATTTCTTCGACTTTTCGTTGAGCGCATGTTCGGATTGAGCCAACGCCGGAAGCGCGGCCGTGCTATTGAATGCACGCACCTCAACGAGGCCAAGTTTGTAGTTGACGCCACCCTCTGTGACGATGAATGCAGATCCTTGCAACGTGACCGGCGCAGGCTTACAGCCTGCGAAGGCGAAAGCCATGATGGCGAGAATTAGCATGCGGCGAATATAAAACTTGAGCATTTAACCCCCGAAAATGTTCTCGCAGCAACTGCCCCTGACACCTTTTTCTGACCCCGTTCCCCGACACGTTCCCCCGGCTCAGTCGCGTTTTTTCCTCGGCTTCTGAATCACAACCAAGAGAGCTTGCTCGCACTCCTGGATCCGTGTGCAAAGCCCGTCATTTGGATCCCGAACCTGACGTGAAGCATCCTGGAAATCATCCGGAGCAGTAATTGAATCATTGAATGCAGCCAGCGCATCAAAAGTCAATTTCGCATGGCTTGGATCTAAGCATGACGCCTCCCGCAACAGCCCCCCGAGCCTCTTGATATCACTAATAATCAAGCTCGCAGAAACAGGAGTCTTAACTATGGCTCCTGAATCAACATAATGGGAAACGGCGCTGTCTGAAATTTTCGATATAAGCTTCTTCGCATCGTCAAGCCAGCGCTGCTGCCAATCGCGCCCACTCTTTTGCCTCTCGCGATGCAATGTAAGGTGGTGAGCTATCACCGCCGTTAAAATCGGAAGACATATCGTCAACCACCAAGGCGCTCCGGCCGCCGCCCCCTGCGACGCCCCCACAATTAGTGACCTCTCTTTTCACTAGCAGCATCTCTTATTCGCTGCCAAGCAGTTTCGACCGCATCAGGATCGTCATCAGCAACGATTTTGATTCTGCGCCGAGCTTCCTTAAAACCTAAAATCGAACCAAGCTCCCCGAACGCCTCATCCAAAAAGCCCGAGCTGTAGCCCGCACTTCCAGTCAGGTCAAACGTAATGAGATCGTATTGGGCCAACAATGGCAAGACCACGCTTTCGCGAAATTCCTCCCCGGAATGCTCGCCATGTTTGCGCCGCCTCCCGCCCGGGAATCTCGTATAGCTCTTAGCCACGGAATATACGAATTCTCTTGGCATATCAGCCTCAGCTACTTGATCGTTCACTAACGGGCTCTGTCTTAATGCCACGCAGTGTCCATACGATGAGAGATCCATTTAACCCACCTTCGATGGTATCCACTTTAGCATTTCCGCCACTCGTGGAAAATTCAACATCACCCTTGTTCGCAATAACCCTTAACGAGCCTTCAACACCCAAGGAGTCTAGAAACCTCTTAAGCTTATCCAGACCATGACCTCTGCGTTTGGAATTGTGTCTCGATATGGGACGCCTTACCGCTCTATCAATCCACTGACCATCCGACCATCCAACCAGCTTCTGAAGAACCCGCTCAGACTTCTTTTTTCGTATCGTCGCTGGAATTCCAGCACCCTGATCATAAAAAGCAAACCCAATTGCCGATTGCTGGTGATCCGCATACCCAATCAGCCACCACTCCTTGTAAAGGTGAGGCAGGTGCGACTTGGGGTCGTAGGCATGCTCGAAAACATTATCCATACACTCAATTAGGGCAACGTGAAGTCGCTTCCGGTCAGCATCATCAAACTCAAATACCTTTGCAAAACACTCAAGCAGCGAGTCAACGACCTTAGGAAGCGTCTTGTTCCGACGCTCAACCTGCACGTAAGTTCTTGACTGATAGGCTTTAGGTAAGACGGGCTCCTTGATAGACAGTGCCTCATAGAACCCAATCTCAGACAAAAGTTCCGTGACCGCATGCTCTCTAGGATGTGTCCCAGTTATCACGGTGCGAGTTCCACAATAGGCCTCGCACCTCTGTATTTCAGCAACCAGCATGAGAGCGACTTCTGGAGACATTACTCGAACCCCAGAATGATCAAGCACAATTCTCTTGAAATGCCCTTTTAAAGCAGCTTCACGAATTGAGCCAAGCAGTGAGACAACTACATTTACGTCCTGCTCGGATTCAATCGTTAGCGAATCTGGGAACTCAATTACTTTCTTGCCTCTTGACTTCCCTTTGACATGAAACTTCGGATTCTTCCTGGGCTGGTGCTCTAACCATTTTTCCGCGTAGTAGCGACGCCCCTTTCGCGCATTGCGCTTGACCCCACGCTTTTCGGACAATGCAATCTGGCGCCATCGATTTTTAGGATTCTGACTTCGATTTCCGGACAAAGACCACCCCCCCTATTCGGTCGGCCTCACATATTCCTCCGATACTCCCCGCCCACCTCATACAACGCATGGCTGATCTGCCCCAGCGAATGCGTCTTCACCGCTTCCATCAGCGATTCAAACACATTCCGCCGCTCGCGGGCGGTGGCCTGTAGCACACGCAAGCCCTCGGCCGCATACCCGTTCCGGTTGCCCTGATACCCCGCCACGTTCGCGATCTGCTGCCCCTTCTCCTCTTCCGTGGAACGGATCAGCTCGATCTCGGTGACGATGTCGCCGCCGTGTTCCTTGGGCAGGAAGGTGTTGACGCCCACCAGCGGCAAGCTGCCATCGTGCTTCTTGTGCTCGTAGTACAGGCTTTCTTCCTGAATCTTGCCGCGCTGGTACATGGTGTCCATCGCGCCCAGCACGCCGCCGCGTTCGCTGATGGCCTCGAACTCCTTGTAGACCGCCTCTTCCACGATGTCGGTGAGCTTGTCCACGATGAAGCTGCCCTGCCACGGGTTCTCGCAGAAGTTCAGACCCAGTTCCTTGTTGATGATCATCTGGATGGCGACGGCGCGGCGCACGCTTTCTTCGGTGGGCGTGGTGATGGCTTCGTCGTAGGCGTTGGTGTGCAGGCTGTTGCAGTTGTCGAACAGGGCGTACAGCGCCTGCAAGGTGGTGCGGATGTCGTTGAACTGGATTTCCTGCGCGTGCAATGAGCGCCCGCTGGTCTGGATGTGGTACTTCATCATCTGGCTGCGCGCGGACGCGCCGTAGCGTTCGCGCATGGCGCGGGCCCAGATGCGGCGGGCGACGCGGCCGATGACGGTGTATTCCGGATCCATGCCGTTGCTGAAGAAGAACGACAGGTTGGGCGCGAAGTCGTCGATCTTCATGCCGCGCGCCAAGTAGTACTCGACGATGGTGAAGCCGTTGCTCAGGGTGAAGGCGAGCTGGCTGATCGGGTTCGCGCCGGCTTCGGCGATGTGGTAGCCGGAGATCGACACCGAATAGAAATTGCGGACGGCGTTGTCTACGAAGTACTGCTGGATGTCGCCCATCATGCGCAGGGCGAATTCGGTGCTGAAGATGCAGGTGTTCTGCGCCTGATCCTCTTTCAGGATGTCGGCCTGCACGGTGCCACGCACGGTCTTGAGCGTGTCGGTCTTGATGCGAGCGTAGGTGTCGGCATCGACCACCTGATCGCCGGAGACGCCCAGCAGGCCGAGGCCGAGGCCGTCGTTGCCCTGCGGCAGGTCGCCTTCGTAGCGCGGGCGCGCCTTGCCCTCGAACAGCTTGTCGATTTTCTTTTGCGCATCCGCCCAGCGCGCCGTGTCGGCCTTCAGGTATTTCTCTACCTGCTGGTCGATGGCGGTGTTCATGAACATCGCCAGGATAATCGGCGCGGGGCCGTTGATGGTCATCGACACGCTGGTGGTCGGCGCGCACAGGTCGAAGCCGGAGTACAGCTTCTTCATGTCGTCCAGCGTGGGGATGTTGACGCCGGAGTTGCCGATCTTGCCGTAGATGTCCGGGCGCGGCGCGGGGTCTTCACCGTACAGGGTCACGCTGTCGAAGGCGGTGGACAGGCGCGCGGCAGGCTGGCCGACGCTGAGGTAGTGGAAGCGGCGGTTGGTGCGCTCCGGGGTGCCCTCGCCCGCGAACATGCGGATCGGATCCTCGCCGGTGCGGCGGTAGGGATAGACGCCGCCGGTGTAGGGGTATGCGCCGGGCAGGTTTTCCTTTTGCAGGAACACCAGCAGTTCGCCCCAGCTCTTGTAGGTGGGGGCGGCGATCTTCGGGATCTGTTGGTGACTGAGGGATTCGCGGTAGTTTTCGACGCGGATGGTCTTGTCGCGCACCTGGTATTCGTTGACCGGCTCGACGATGGATTTCAGGCGGGCGGGCCACTCGCGCAGCAGGCGCAGGGCTTCGGAATCAAGCGACTGGATGGCGTCGTTGTAGCGCTGGCGCAGGGTCTTGAGGCTGCGGTCGTCGCCTTCGGTCAGCGCTTCGGCAGCGTAGAGGTCGAGGGCGTTCGGCAGCCTGTCGTCGCCCAGTTCCTTGAGCGCCTCCCACAGCGACTGCGCGCGGTCGGCGATCTCGGCCTGCGATTCGATGCGCGCATTGATGCCGCGCCCCTGCTCGGCGATCTCGGCGAGATAGCGCACGCGGTTGCCGGGAATCAGCACGGTGGCGCGCGGTTCCTTCAGTTCGGTATTGATCGCCGGCGACCAGCGGCCGGCATCCAGCGCCAGCTTCTCGCGCAGCAGGCGGCACAGGTTGGCGAACATCCAGTTCAGGCCAGGATCGTTGAACTGCGAGGCGATCGTCGGATAGACCGGCACGTCCTCGTCCTTGGTCTGGAACGCCACGCGGTTGCGCTTCCACTGCTTGCGCACGTCGCGCAGCGCATCCTCCGCGCCGCGCTTGTCGAACTTGTTGAGCACGACGAGTTCGGCGTAGTCCAGCATGTCGATCTTTTCGAGCTGGCTGGGCGCGCCGAAATCGCTGGTCATCACGTACATCGGGAAATCGACCAGATCGACGATCTCCGAATCGCTCTGGCCGATGCCGGCGGTCTCGACGATCACGAGGTCATAGCCCAGCGATTTCAGGAAGGCGATGCAGTCCTTCAAGACGATATTGGTCGCCATGTGCTGGCGGCGGGTCGCCATCGAACGCATGAACACGCGCGAGGAGCGCAGCGAGTTCATGCGGATACGGTCGCCCAGCAGCGCGCCACCGGTGCGGCGGCGGGTGGGATCGACGCTGACCACGGCGACGTGCATGTCCGGGAAGTTGGCGAGGAAGCGGTTGAGCAGTTCGTCGGTGACCGACGATTTGCCCGCGCCGCCGGTGCCGGTGATGCCGACCACCGGGGTCTTGCCGCCGGCCAGCGCCCATTCCTTGCGCAGGCGCGCCAGTTCGCTTTCGTCCAGCGCGGACTCTTCGATGGCCGAGAGCATCCGGCCGATCTCGATCTCGTTGTCGAAGCCGACCTTGTGCGGCTTGTCGACCGGCAGGCGCGCGGCTCCGGCGCGGCGCACCACGTCCTCGATCATTTCCACCAGTCCCATCTTCATACCGTCGTTGGGGTGGTAGATGCGTTCGACGCCGTAGGCCTCCAGCTCGCGGATTTCCTCCGGCGTGATGGTGCCGCCGCCGCCGGCGAACACGCGGATATGGGCGGCATCGCGCTCCTTCAGCATGTCCACCATGTACTTCAGGTATTCGACGTGGCCGCCCTGATAGGACGACAGCGCGATGGCGTCGGCGTCTTCCTGCAAGGCCGCGCGCACCACGTCCTCGACGCTGCGGTTGTGGCCGAGGTGGATCACCTCCGCGCCCTGCGACTGGATCAGCCGGCGCATGATGTTGATCGCGGCGTCGTGGCCGTCGAACAGGCTGGCGGCGGTGACGAAGCGCAGCGGGGTGGCTTCGGATTGCGGCTGCGGGAGGGTTTCGGCCGGGGTGCTCATGGACTGCATCCACACGTTGAATGGCAATCCCCGATTGTAGCGCGCGGGTTAGGATGGCCCGGACGCCACCGTATCCGCCGCCCATGCGCCCTCACCTCCTGTTGCTGCCTTTTGTCTTCGCCGTCGCGCTGGCCGCCTGCCGGCACGCGCCGCCGGCGCCGCCCGCATCGGAGCCGGTGCTTTTGCTGGGCGAAGTGCACGACAGCGCCGCCGGCCACGCCGCGCGCGCGGCGCTGCTGCGCGGGAAGATCGAGGCCGGCTGGCGGCCGGCGATCGCGATGGAGCAGTTCGACACCGCGCAGCAGCCGGCGCTGGACGCGGCCATAGCCGAATGCGCGGACGCCGACTGCGTGATCGCCCGCGCCGCGCCGCCGAAGGCGAGCTGGACGTGGGCCTACTACAAGCCGGTAATCGCGCTGGCGCTGGAATACAAGCTGCCATTGCTGGCCGCCAACCTGTCGCGCGCGGACGCATCGCAGGTGGTGAAGGACGGCTTCGCCGCCGCGCTGCCGGCCGAGTTGATCGCCCACTACCAATTGGGTGCCTTGCCCGCCGACGTGCTGGCCGCGCAGGAGCGCGAGGTGCGCGACAGCCACTGCGGCATGCTGCCGGAGGCGATGGTCTCACCGATGGCGAAGGCGCAGATCGCCCGCGACGTGGTGATGGCCGAAACGCTGCGCACGCACGCGGCCTCGGGCGTGGTGCTGATCGCCGGCAACGGCCACGTGCGCGGCGACATCGCGGTGCCGTTCTGGCTGCGCCGCGATGGCCTGCATCCGCATGCGGTGGGTTTCCTGGAACCGGCCGCCGACGCCGCGGCGTTCGACGAAGCGCACCGCATCCCGGCGACGCAGCGGCCCGATCCCTGCGCCGGCTTCAAGGCGCCTACGCCGGCCGGCTGAAAGCGGCGCCCGCGCGCCGTACCGGCGCGTATACAGGCCCGCGACGGGGGAATGGCTTAAAATGTCGGGCTGCGGCGGGGAGTCCGCCCGGCCGCAGCACATTTCCGTTTCCATTCCCACAGCCACCGGTTCCGCTGCACGCGGCGGGCGCCGGCCGGAGTTTTTGCAATGATCTTCGAAACGCTCGACATCTACGGCCACGAGCAGGTCGTGTTCTGCCACAACAAGGACGCCGGCCTGAAGGCGATCATCGCCATCCACAACACCGTGCTGGGCCCGGCGCTGGGCGGCACCCGCATGTGGCCGTACAAGAGCGAGGCGGAGGCGCTGAACGACGTGCTGCGCCTGTCGCGCGGCATGACCTACAAGAACGCCGTGGCCGGCCTGAACATCGGCGGCGGCAAGGCAGTGATCATCGGCAACCCGGCCACCGACAAGTCCGAGGCGCTGTTCCGCGCGTTCGGCCAATTCGTGGAGTCGCTGGGCGGGCGCTACATCACCGCCGAGGACGTCGGCATCGACGTCAACGACATGGAATACGTGTACCGCGAGACCGAGTACGTGACCGGCGTGCACCAGGTGCACGGCGGCTCCGGCGATCCCTCGCCGTTCACCGCCTACGGCACGTTGCAGGGCCTGATGGCGACGCTGAACCGCCAGTTCGGCGACGAGGACGTGGGCAAGTATTCCTACGCCGTGCAGGGCCTGGGCCACGTCGGCATGGAATACGTGAAGCTGCTGAAGGAACGCGGCGCCAAGATCTTCGTCACCGACATCAACCCGGCGCTGGTCGAGAAGGCCGTGACCGAATACGGCGCCGAGGCCGTGGGCCTGGACGACATCTACGACGTGCCGGCCGACGTGTATTCGCCCTGCGCGCTGGGCGGCACCGTGAACGAGCAGACCCTGCCGCGCCTGAAGTGCAAGGTCATCTGCGGCGCGGCCAACAACCAGCTGGCGAACAACGAGATCGGCGACGAAGTGGTCCGCCGCGGCATCCTGTACGCGCCGGACTACGCGGTGAACGCGGGCGGCGTGATGAACGTGGCGCTGGAGCTGGACGGCTACAACCGCGAGCGCGCCATGCGGATGATGCGCACGATCTACCACAACCTGTCGCGCATCTACGAGATCGCCGACCGCGACGGCATCCCGACCTATCGCGCCGCCGACCGCTTGGCCGAAGAGCGCATCGAGAAGATCGGCAAGCTGAAGCTGCCGCTGGGTCGCGGCCGGACGCGCTTCCAGGGGCGCATCCGGGCCTGATTGATGCGGGCTGGGCCCGGATCAATCCCCCGAAGTTTGCGAAGCAAACTTCGGGCCCCGGCCAGTCGCCTCCACATACCCCGCCGCTGTCGCGGCGCCCCCCTTGACTCAAGAGGGGCTCTGCGGAGCCCATTTCAACGCAAAGTAGAAAACATTCCATGCGCCCATTTCCCCTCGGCGAAGACATCGATGCCCTGCGCGAGGCGGTGCGCCGCTTCGCCGACGCGGAAATCGCCCCGCGCGCGGCGAAGATCGACGAGGACAACTGGTTCCCGCAGGACCTCTGGCCGAAGCTCGGCGAGCTGGGCCTGCTGGGGATGACGGTTCCCGCCGGTTGCGGCGGCAGCGAGATGGGCTACCTCGCCCATCTGGTGGCGATGGAGGAGATCAGCCGCGCTTCCGGCTCGGTGGGCCTGAGCTACGGCGCGCATTCCAACCTCTGCGTCAACAACCTCTACGCCAACGGCAACGACGCGCAGCGGGCGAAGTACCTGCCCAAGCTGTGCAGCGGCGAGTGGAAGGGCGCGCTGGCGATGAGCGAGCCGGGCGCCGGCTCCGACGTGGTCGGCTCGATGAGCTGCCGCGCCGAGCTGAAGGGCGGCGTGTGGATCGCCAACGGCAACAAGATGTGGATCACCAACGGCCCCGAGGCCGACGTCCTCATCGTCTACATGCGCACCGCCAGCCGCGAGCTGGGCAGCAAGTGCATGACCGCCTTCATCGTCGAGAAGGGCATGAAGGGCTTTTCCACCGCGCAGAAGCTGGACAAGCTGGGCATGCGCGGCAGCAACACCTGCGAGCTGGTGTTCGAGAACTGCGAAATCCCGGCCGAGAACGTACTGGGCGAGGTCAACAACGGCGTCAAGGTGCTGATGAGCGGCCTGAACACCGAGCGCCTGGTCCTGTCCGGCGGCCCGCTGGGCCTGATGCAGGCGGCGCTGGACATCGCCCTGCCCTACGTGCGCGAACGCCGCCAGTTCGGCCAGGCCATCGGCACCTTCGAACTGATGCAGGCCAAGATCGCCGACATGTACACGGCGCTGCAGTCCAGCCGCGCCTTCGCCTATCAGGTCGCCCGCGACTACGACGCCGGCCACAAGAGCCGCATCGACGCCGCGGCCTGCCTGCTGCACGCCAGCGAGGCGGCGGTGCAGGTGGCGCTGGAGGCCATCCAGTCGCTGGGCGGCAACGGCTACATCAACGAATTCGCCACCGGCCGGATCCTGCGCGACGCCAAGCTCTACGCCATCGGCGCCGGCACCAACGAGATCCGCCGGATGCTGATCGGCCGTGAGCTGTTCGCCGGCAACCACTGAGTCGGCGCCACGCCCGGAAATTTCATCCGGGCGAATATTTTCAACCGAAGCAGGCGGCCGGTTCCGGCCATTCCAGCGATGGCACTCAAGAAATGCCGCGACCTGCCGATTCCGTGCATGTCGACTTGCATCCGGACCTGACATGAGCACACCTGCCGCACCCCTCGCCGCCCAAACCGCAACGGCCGGCGAATTCCTCACCTTCACCCTGGGCAAGGAAGAGTACGGCGTGGACATCCTCAAGGTGCAGGAGATCCGCGGCTACGACGCGGTCACCCGCCTGCCCGACGCGCCGGACTACATCAAGGGCGTGATCAACCTGCGCGGCACCATCGTCCCGGTCATCGACATGCGGGTGAAGTTCCGCCTGGAGGCCAAGGTCGACGCGCTGACCGTGATGATCGTGCTGAACGTGGCCGACCGCGTGGTCGGGATGGTGGTGGACAGCGTGTCCGACGTGGTGCAGCTGACCGGCGAGCAGATCCGGTCGATGCCGGAAGTCGGCACCGGGATCGATCGCCGCTTCCTCACCGGCATCGGCGCGCTGGACGAGCGCATGCTGATCCTGCTCGACATCGAAGGGCTGATGACCAGCACGGAAATGGGCCTGGTGGTCGACAACGCCACCGCGCAAGCGGCCTGACGCCGCATCCGATGCCGGCCCCTGCGCCGGCATCATCGTTTCCGGACACCCGCAGATTCCCCGGGCGGCCCCGACGCGCGCCCTCTTGCCACGGTCTTCAGCCCCGCAATGAGCATCCTCACGTCGCTGTCGCGCGCCCTCGCCAACCTGTCCGTCCAGCGCAAGCTGATCCTGCTCACCCTGATCAGCGCGATCGGCGTGATTTCCGTCGCCGTCATCGCCGCGCGCTTCCAGTACCTGGACGTCAACAAGACGCGCAAGATCGCGCTGGACATCCGGGTGCAGCTCGCCAACAGCGTGCTCGACCACTACCGCAAGCTGGAACAGGACGGCAAGCTTCCGCGCGCCGACGCCCAGCGGCAGGCCCTGGCCGCGCTGAGCACGATGCACACGGACGACAACGACAACTACTTCTACGTCCTCGACACCGGCAACCGGATGCTGATGCATCCGCTGCGCAAGGACCTGGTCGGGCAGGACCTGAAGGACTACCGCACCGAGCACGGCGACCGGCTGTTCTACGACCAGCTGGAATCGGTGCGGCGCGGCGACGGCTTCACCACCTACCACTGGGCCAAGCCCGGCCACGGCGACGCGCCGGTGCTGAAGATGGCCTACGCGCGCCTCTACCAGCCGTGGAACTGGGTGGTCGCCACCGGCGTCTACATGGACGACGTGCAGGCGCAGGCGTGGCGCTTCACCGGGATCATGACGCTGGCCGGCGGCCTCCTGGTGGTGGCGCTGTTCGGGCTGGGCTGGCTGATCGGCGACCGCATCGTCGGCCCGCTGCGCCGGGCGACCTCGGTGGCCGACGCGATCGCCCGAGGACGCCTCGACAACGCCATCGTGCAGACCTCGCGCGACGAATGCGGGCAGCTGCTCGGCAGCATGCGCGGCATGCAGGAGACGATCCAGGCCGTGCTCGCCGCCCAGCGCGAGATGGAGCGCCGGCACGAGGAAGGCACGATCAGCTACCGGATGGACGCGGACGCCTTCCCCGGCGACTACGGCGCCATGGTGGCCGGCACCAACCAGCTGGTCGCCGGCCACATCGGCGTGAAGATGCAGGTGATCGAGCTGGCCCAGCGCTACGCCATCGGCGACCTCAGCCAGGACATGCCGCAGCTGCCCGGCGAGAAGGCCGAGATCACCGAGACCATGGCCACGATCAAGCGCAACCTGAGCGCGATCAGCCAGGGCATCCGCCGGCTGGGCGACGCCGCCGCCAACGGCGATTTCAGCCTGCGCGGCGACGCCGACAGCTACCAGTACGACTTCCGCGAGATCGTGCTCAGCCTCAACACGCTGATGCAGACCACCGACGACAACCTGGCCCGGACGTCGTCCCTGCTCCAGGCCATCGCCCGCGGCGACCTGACCGCGCGTATGGAAGGCGACTTCCAGGGCGTGTTCGCGAAGATGCGCGACGACGCCAACGCGACGGTGACGCAGCTCACCGACATCGTCGGCCGCATCCAGGCCTCCGCCGCCGACATCAACACCGCCACCCGCGAGATCGTCAGCGGCAACGACGACCTGTCGCAGCGCACCGAGCAGCAGGCGGCGTCGCTGGAGGAAACCGCGGCATCGATGGAGGAACTCACCTCCACCGTGCGCCAGAACGCCGAGAACGCGCGCCAGGCCAACCAGCTGGCGCAGGGTGCGGCCGGCGTGGCCGCGCAGGGCGGCAAGGTGGTCCAACAGGTGGTGGCGACGATGAGCGCCATCGAGGCGTCGTCGAAGAAGATCGCCGACATCATCGGCGTGATCGACGGCATCGCCTTCCAGACCAACATCCTCGCCTTGAACGCGGCGGTGGAAGCGGCGCGCGCCGGCGAGCAGGGCCGCGGCTTCGCGGTGGTCGCAGGCGAGGTGCGCGCGCTGTCTCAGCGCAGCGCGGGCGCGGCCAGCGAGATCAAGCAGCTCATCATCGACTCGGTGATGCAGGTCGAGGAAGGCAGTGCCCTGGTGGAACGGGCCGGCCAGACCATGACCGAGATCGTGGGCAGCGTGCAGCGCGTCACCGACATCATGGCGGACATTTCCGCCGCCTCGCAGGAGCAGAGCAGCGGCATCGAACAGGTCAATCAGACCGTTACCCAGATGGACGAGACGACGCAGCAGAACGCGGCGCTGGTCGAGGAAGCGACGGCGGCAGCGCGCTCGATGGAGGAGCAGGCGCGTCAGCTGGTCGAAGCCGTGGCGATGTTCCGGCTGGAAAGCTCCGCCGCCCGTCCGACCGCGCACGCGTCGGCGTCAACGGTTTCCCAGCCGGCACCGAAGGCGGCTCCGTCGCAGTCGGCGCCGGCGAAGAAGCCGGCCGTCGCGCCAAAGCCGGTCAAGCGCAGCGCGCCGCCCCAGGCCGAAGGGGACGACTGGCAGGAGTTCTGAGCCACCCGACGCCGGCTGCATGGCCGGCGTCGCGCATCGGGCTCAAGAAACGTCCGGCACGGCCGTATCAACGGGATACGCCCTCGCCGTGCGTCAGCGGGACCGGGCGGCTGTCCGCGTACGCACGCCTCTGGAGACCCGCATGCCCTGCCCCATCCCGCGCCGCGCCCTGCTTGCCGCCGCCCTGCTCGCGGCCTGCGCCGCGCCCGCCGCCGCCTCCGGCCTGCCGTTCGACATCGCCCCCACCGCCAACCTCCAGTACGAATGGGCGCGGGTGGATTCCGACCTCGGCTCGCTGCAGACCGAGGACGGCTTCCGCCGGGCGCGGCTGGGCCTGCGCATCAAGGGCGACAACAAGAAGTGGCAGCTGGTGCTGGACCACGACTTCGCCGACAAGACGCCGCCCGACGCCTACCTCGAACTGACGCCGGGCGAAGGCCAGTCCTTCCGCATCGGCCAGTTCAAGCAGCCGTTCGCGCTGGAGGACGCGATCGCCGACAAGCAGACCGCGTTCCTGGAAGCCTCGCCGGTCGGCGCGTTCGTGATCAGCCGCCGGATCGGCGCGGAATACGCGCGCTGGGGCAAGCGCGGCACGTTCAACGCGGCGGTGTTCGGGCACCGGCTGGACGGCACCAGCGATTCGCCGGGCGCCAGCCTGCGCGGCACCTGGCTGCTGCGCTCCGGCAAGGAGGACAGCGCGCACGTCGGCCTGAGCCTGGCCAGCGAATCGCCGCGCAGCGACAGCGCCAGCTACAGCCTCAACGCCGGCACCACGCTCAGCGACCTGCGGCTGGCCTCCACCGGCGCCATCGCCGGCGTGGACCGGATCGACCGCGCCGCCGTCGAGGGGCTGTGGGTGCGCGGCGCGTGGTCGCTGCAGGCCGAAACCGCCAAGGTCTTCCTGCGCCGCGATGCCGGCGACCTCGGCGGCGACGCCAGCACCGTGCAGCTGACCTGGTCGCCCACCGGCGACGGCCGCAGCTACAAGCGCGGCGTGGCGACCGCACCCGCGCCGAAGGGCCACGTCGGCTGGGAGCTGGCGCTGCGCTGGGGCGTGATCGACCTCGACGACGGCCCGGCGATGCGCGGCGGCCGCGCCGAAAGCTGGGGCCTGGCCGCCACCTGCTACCCGCATCCGAACGTGCGGGTGATCGCCAACCTCCTGCAGTACGACAGCGACCGCCGCGGCGTCGCCAACGATCCGCTGACCGCCGGCCTGCGCGTGCAGCTCACCTACTGAGCGGGGAAATCGCCATGTTCCAGAATCTGACCATCGGCAAGCGCCTGACCATCGGCTTCTCCGCGCTGGCGCTGCTGATCCTGATCACCGGCGCGTTCTCCGCGCTGCGGATGGGCGTCATGCAGCAGGGCGTGCGCCAGCTGACCCTCGAATCCGTCCCGCAGATCCGCCGGCTCGGCCAGCTCGCGACGGCGCTGGCCGAATACCGGGTCAGCGAGCGCGGCTACGTCGCCAGCCAGGACACGCCCGAGAAGGCCGCCGAATACCTGGCCGAGATGGAAACCGGCAGCAAGGACATCGACGCGCTGATCAAGGGCTACACGCTCTTTCCCGGCGACAAGCGCGACGCCGAGCTGAAGGCCGCCGTGCAGAACCACGCCGACGCCTACTTCGCCAACAGCCGCAAGCTGCCGGCCGCGCTGGCCGCGGGCGACGCGGCGCCGGCCAAGCAGGCCGGCGACCTGCGCCAGGCCACCGCCGACGCCGTGGCCGCGCTGCTGGACTACAAGGTGCAGTGGCTGAACCGCAACGTCGCGGATCAGGAAAAAAGCTACCGCTTCAACCTGGAAGCCATCGCCATCCTCGTCCTGATCGCGCTCGCGCTGTCGGTGGCCGGCGCCATCGGCATCAGCCGCTCCATCGTGCGTCCGCTGCACGAGGTGGTGAGCTTGGCGAACGCGGTCGCGCGCGGCAACCTCGACGGCCGCATCGCCTGCGACGACCGCAGCGAGGTCGGCGACCTCGCCCGCGCCATGCGCGGCATGGTGGCGACCCTGAACGACTTCGCCGCCGGCCAGGCCGAGATCGAGCGCGAGCACGACGCCGGCAACATCGACTTCCGCCTCGACGCGGCGCGCTTCAGCGGCGCCTATGCACGCATGGCCGAGGGCATCAATACGCTGGTGGCCTCGCACATCGGGGTGAAGATGAACGCGATCCGCATCATCGCCCAGTACGCGCGCGGCGACCTGTCCGAGGACATCGAGCGCTACCCCGGCCAGAAGGCGCGCATCTCCGAGGCCGTGGACGCGGTGAAGGCCGGCCTGCTGGCGGTCACCGCCGAGATCAAGACGCTGGTCGACGCGGCGGTGGCCGGCGACTTCGGCAAGCGCGGCGACGCCAGGCGCTTCGAGTTCGTCTACGCCGAGCTGATCGGCGGCCTCAACGCGCTGATGGACACCGCCGACCACGGCTTGTCCGAAGTCGGCGAAGTGCTGTCCTCGGTGGCCGACGGCGACCTGACCCGGCGCATCGACACCCGCCTGCCCGGCCGCTTCGGCGACCTCGCCAACGACACCAACAGCACGGTCGAGCACCTCACCGGCATCGTCGGGCAGATCCGCACCGGCAGCGAATCGATCAATTCGGCGGCGGCGGAGATCGCGCGCGGCAACGAGGACCTGTCGCGCCGCACCGAGCAGCAGGCGGCGGCGCTGGAGGAAACCGCCTCGTCGATGGAGGAGCTCACCTCCACCGTCAAGCAGAACGCCGACAACGCCCGCCAGGCCAGCCAGCTGGCGCACGGCGCGGCCGGCGTCGCCGAACAGGGCGGCCACGTGGTCGGCCAGGTGGTGGACACCATGACCGGCATCACCGAGTCGTCGCGCCGGATCGCCGACATCATCGGGGTGATCGACGGCATCGCCTTCCAGACCAACATCCTGGCGCTGAACGCAGCGGTGGAAGCGGCGCGTGCCGGCGAACAGGGCCGCGGCTTCGCGGTGGTCGCCGCCGAGGTGCGCACGCTGGCCCAGCGCAGCGCCGGCGCCGCCAAGGAGATCAAGCAGCTGATCACCGACTCGGTGATCCAGGTCGAGGAAGGCAGCGCGCTGGTGACCCGCGCCGGCCAGACCATGGGCGAGATCGTGGACAGCGTGAAGCGCGTGACCGACATTATGGCCGACATCTCCGCCGCCTCGCAGGAACAGAGCGCCGGCATCGAACAGGTCAACCAGGCCATCACCCAGATGGACGAAGGCACCCAGCAGAACGCCGCGCTGGTCGAGGAAGCCTTCGCCGCGGCGCAGAGCATGGAGCACCAAGCCAGCGAGCTGGTGGGGCTGGTGGCGGCCTTCAAGACCACCCGGCGCTGAGGGGAAAGACGCCGCTCCTTTCCCCGGCATGCGGGAGAAGGGTCCCGCAGAGCCTGCACCCGCGAAGGCGGGAGCGGATGGGGCGGCCAAGCTCGCGTGAAGCCTCCCCGCCTGCGGCAACTCCCCCACCCAGGGAACCCCAAAAGAAAACGCGCCGACATGCGGCGCGTTTTCTTGTTCCCGGTAATGCCAAGCAGCCCGCAGGCCGCCCCGGAATCAGAGCTTGAATTCGAGCTTCACCTTGCCGCGGCTTTCACCCGGGGCGAATTCCCACTGCTTGACCGCCTTCACCGCGGACGCCACGAACACGCGGCCCGGCTTGGCGTCGACCACCGACACGTCGGTCACCTTGCCGTCCGCGCCAACGCTGTATTCCAGCTCGACGTAGCCGGTCGTGCCCGCACGGGCTGCATCCGGCGGATACACGGGATCGACCCGCTTGATCGGATTGCCGGCCACCGCCGGCAGGGACAGGGCCATCGCCGCGGCGAGGGCCGCCATTTTCAGGAAACGATGGAAGGGACGATGCATATCAGGGGCTCCAGTTTGTCCACGCACGCTTGCGGTCGTATTCGTCATCGGCCGGGGCCGGCCTGACTTGAGCCCCGCAGGCGTTCGATGCCGAAGAATGGGAAATCCGTCACATTCACGTCGTCCCGTAGCCTTCATTGCTGACTCTCCGTTAAAGATTCCGGCCGGTGAGCCGATGCCGGCTAGGCAACCGTCTTCCGAAATTGCGCCATTACAGGGGCCCGACCGCAATGCAACAAAGCCATTCACTCGCCGACCGCCTCCTCGCTCCCGCGACCCGCCTGATGGCGCGATTGCGCTTCAACCAGAAGGCCCTGCTGATCGGCGCTGCGTTCACCCTGACCTGCGGCGTGCTGGCGGCGCTGGTGGTGACCCGCTCGCTGGGCGAAATCTCGGATGCGCGCACCGCCCGCTCGGCCACCGTCGGCCTGGATGCCCTGCACGACACCCAGCTGGCGATGCAGGACCACCGCCAGCTGCGCGCGCGCCAGCTGGCCAAGGACACGACCGCCAGCGAGCAGGACTTGGCCGCCGCCGCCGCCAACGTGGACAAGTCGCTGGCCGCGTTCGACGCCTGGCTGGCGAAGGCGGGCCTCCACGACGAGGACCTGACCAACTCGATGAAGGCCACCCGCGCCGCCTGGAAGAAGGCGTTGGCCACCGAGGGCGATGGCGGCCCCGACGCCGACACCGCCGCGCTGGACGCGCTGCGCACGGAAATCGGCCGGCTGGCGTTCACCTCGATCACCGCCATCGCCTCCGACACCACCATGCTGCGCGGCGGCGAGATCGGCGGCATCCTGCTGCCGGAACTGTCGGCGGCCAGCGCCAAGCAGGCCATCGTCGGCATCCGCGTGCTGGGCGAAGGCGCGATCTGGGTCAGCGACCGCACCGAAATGGCGGTGCGCAAGAACATGCAGGGCTACCTGACCGGCCAGATCGACGGCGGCCGCAAGTACATCGAGAAGGAACTGCCCGGCGGCGCCGCGACCTTCGGCAAACCGATGACGGCCGCGCTGCAGGCGATGGAAGCGCAGAACAAGATGATCCAGGAAAAGATCCTGGACGCCGAAACCCCCGAATCGCCGGTGGCCGAACTGGCCAAGCAGGACCAGGCCACCCGCGTCGCGATGAACAAGGCGATGAAGGGCGTGAACGCCGCCATCAACATCGCCGGCGACCAGGCCATCGCCAGCCTGCAGCGCAAGGCGTTCGCCACCATCGGCTTCGTGATCCTGGCCCTGCTGGCCGCCGCCTATCTGTTCATCGGCTTCACCCGCGGCACCCGCGAGGCGCTGGGCAACATCGCCGCCGGCGCCAAGGCGCTGGCCTCCGGCCAGTTCTCCGACCGCATCCACGTCGACACCCGCGACGAGCTGAACGACATCGGCCGCGGCATGGAGGAAGCAGCGGGCGCGCTGCGCAAGTTCGCGAACGCCCAGCAGACCCTGTTCGAACAGCACGAGGCCGGCGACATCGACGGCCGCATCGACGCCGAGGCGTTCCCCGGCTCGTTCGGCGTGATGGCCGAGCAGGTCAACACCCTGGTCGCCTCGCACATCGGCGGCACCCTGCACATCGTCGACGTGATCGCCGACTACGGCCGCGGCGACCTGTCGCGCGACGTGGACCGCATGCCCGGCAAGAAGGCCGACGCGGTCGCGGCGGTGGACGCCGTCAAGGCCGGCCTGCTGGCGGTCAACGGCGAGATCAAGCGGCTGGTCGATGCGGCGGTCGACGGCGACTTCAGCAAGCGCGGCGACGCCGCCCGCTTCGAGTTCGTCTACCGCGAACTGGTCGAGGGCCTGAACCAGCTGATGGCGACCGCCGACGGCGGCCTCAGCGAAGTCGGCAACCTGCTGTCGGCGGTGGCCGACGGCGACCTGACCAAGCGCGTCGAAACCCACCTGCCCGGCCAGTTCGGCCAGCTCGCCGCCGACGCCAACCGCACCGTCGAGGGCCTGGCGAAGATCGTCGGCGACATCCGCCAGACCTCGGACGGCATCAACGCCGCCGCCGGCGAGATCGCCGCCGGCAACAGCGACCTGTCGATGCGCACCGAGCAGCAGGCCGCCTCGCTGGAGGAAACCGCCTCGTCGATGGAGGAACTCACCTCCACCGTGCGCCAGAACGCCGACAATGCCCGCCAGGCCAACCAGCTGGCGCAGGGTGCGGCCGGCGTGGCCGCGCAGGGCGGCGACGTGGTGCAGCAGGTGGTCGCCACGATGAGCGCCATCGAGGCCTCGTCGAAGAAGATCGCCGACATCATCACGGTGATCGATGGCATCGCCTTCCAGACCAACATCCTGGCGCTGAACGCGGCGGTGGAAGCGGCGCGGGCCGGCGAGCAGGGCCGGGGCTTCGCGGTGGTCGCGGGCGAAGTCCGCGCGCTGGCGCAGCGTTCGGCCGGCGCGGCGAAGGAGATCAAGCAGTTGATCGAGGAGTCGGTGGGCAAGGTGACCGACGGTTCGCAGCTGGTCCGCCAGGCCGGCAGCACGATGAGCGAGATCGTCGCCTCGGTGCAGCGCGTGACCGACATCATGGCCGACATCTCCGCCGCCTCGCAGGAACAGAGCAGCGGCATCGAGCAGGTCAACCAGGCCATCACCCAGATGGACGAAGGCACCCAGCAGAACGCCGCGCTGGTCGAGGAGGCGTCGGCCTCCGCCGAGAGCATGCGCCAGCAGGCGGCGCAGCTGGTCGAAGCCGTGGCCGCGTTCCACACCGGCAGCAGCAGCGCCGGCGCCGCACAGGCCGCGAAGAAGGCCGCCGCCGCGCCTGCACCGGAACGCGCCGCCGCGTCCGCTCCGGCCGCCCGCAAGGCGTCGCCGCCGCGCAAGCCGGCGGCCCCGGCCGCCGCGCCCGCCACGCGCACGCGCGGCACCACCAACGGCAACGCTGGCGGCGACCAGCACTGGCAGGAGTTCTGAGCGCCATGCGCGGCCGGGACACGCACGCGTCCCGGCCGCGCCCTTCCCCACCTCCTGCCGCCGCAGCCGCGCAGATGACCTTCGAGCCTCCGCACGCACGCAGCCCGCACGACGCACCGCCTGTCGACTCCGGCACGGCCGGCAACGGCAGAGACGGGCGGCTTGCGGACGTGGCGGCGCTGGCGGCGGCGGCGTTCGACGCGGACGCCGCCGCCTTCGCCACCTGCGACGACGGCCGCGTCTTCCTGCTGGCCGGCGCCGGGCTGGACAACTCCACCCCGGGCCCGCTCGCCCACGATCATCCGATCGCCCGCGGCTGGGAGCGGCACGCGCCGCTGCTGGTCGAGCCCGACCTGCCCGCCGATCCGCGCTGGCGCATCCGCTTCCTCGCGGCCATCGCGCTGCATTCGCAGTCCGGCCGGCGCCTGGGCACGCTGGCGGTGTGCGGCGCCGACCCGCGCCCCGCACCGACGCCCGCGCAGCTGGACACGCTGGCCCGGCTCGGACGCATCGCCTCCAACCTGCTGGAACGGCACTACGCCGAACGCCAGGCGGTGATCGTGGCGCAGGTCGGCGAACAGGCCCGCGAGGCGGTGCTGATCGGCGACCGCGGCGGCAACGTCATCTGGCACAACCGCGCGGCCGAACGCCTGTTCGGCACGCCGCTCGAACGCCGGCCGCTGTCGTCGCTGTTTCCCTCCGGCCTCCAGTCCGACCGCGCGCAGGCAGAAGCCTGGCTGGACGCGCAGACCGAAGACTCGCGGCAGCTGCGCATCGTCGCCCTGGACGGCAGCCTGCGCCTGCTCGACGCCACCCGCTCGATCTGGCGGCACGGGCCGGACCAGGGCGCCACCCTGATCCTGCACGACGTCACCGAGGCGGCGAACCAGCGCGCCCAGCTCGACCGGCTGGCCCACTACGATCCGCTGACCGGGCTGCCCAACCGCAACGGCCTGCTGGCGGCGCTGGAGGCGCATCCGGACTGGGGCGTGGCGCTGATCGCCATCGACCGCTTCAAGTGGATCAACGACGGCCTCGGCCACAGCGTCGGCGACCGCGTGCTGCAGGCGTTCGCCAGCCGATTGCAGACGAAGACCGACGCCGAAGTGAGCCTGGCGCGGGTCGGCGGCGACGTGTTCGCGGTCGCCTGCCGCGACGACCGGCTGGCGCCCTCGGACGATCCCGAGGCGCTGGTGCCGGCGATGATCCGGCTGCTGGAAAAAACCCTGCACGTGAGCGGCCACGCGGTCAACGCGGACGTCAGCGCCGGCGTCGCGCTGCGCGCCGACGTGCACGGCGAGGGCGACCCGCTGGCCTGCGCCGACCTCGCCCTGTACCGCGCCAAGTCCGCCGGCGGCCACCAGCTGTGCCGCTACAGCCCGTCGATGCGCGCCGACGCGCTGGCCCGGCGCGACCTGGACCTCGACCTGCGCCGCGCGTTCGCGCAGGGCGAATTCGAACTGCACTACCAGCCACAGGTGGACCTGCGCACCGGCCGCATCTGCGGCGCGGAAGCGCTGCTGCGCTGGCGCCACCCGCTGCGCGGCATGGTGCCGGCCGGCGAGTTCATCGAACTGCTCACCCGCAGCCCGCTCGGCGCCGAGGTCGGCGCCTGGGTGATGCAGCGCGCCTGCCTCGACGCCGCGCAGTGGCCGGATGCCGAGACCTCGGTGAGCATCAACCTGTTCCCCGCCCAGCTCGGCGAACAGCTGGCAGCGCAGGTGGAGAACGCGCTGGCCGCGGCCGGCCTGCCCGCCGAGCGGCTGGAGCTGGAGATCACCGAGAACATCGCCCTGACCCAGGACAGCGCCGGCGCCGAAGCGCTGGCGCAGCTGCGCTCGCGCGGCGTCAACCTCGCCTTCGACGATTTCGGCACCGGCTACGCCTCGCTGTCGATGCTGCAGCGCTTCCGCATCGACCGGGTCAAGATCGACCGCAGCTTCGTCAGCGGCATGCTGGACAGCAGCGAGGACGCCGCGATCGTGCGCTGGATCCTGATGCTGGCGCGCGCGCTCGGTCTGCGGGTGGTGGCCGAGGGCGTGGAGCAGGCCGCGCAGGCCGAATGGCTGCACAACCACGGCTGCGAGGAGGCGCAGGGCTACCTGTACGCGCGGGCACTCGATGCGGGCACGCTGCTGGCGCGCCTGCGGGACCAACAGGCGGAGACGCAACATGGCTGAACTGACCGCCGGGGACCGCGAAGGCACCGGCTTCGACTTCAACGACCGCGACTTCCGCCGCGCCTGCCGGATGATCTACGCGCGCGCCGGCATCCACCTGGCCGAACACAAGCGCGACATGGTCTACAGCCGGCTGTCGCGGCGCATCCGCGCGCGCGGCCTGTCCTCCTGCGCCGACTACCTGGACCTGGTCGAAGCCGACCCGGACAGCGAGGAACAGGCGTTCATCAACGCGCTCACCACCAACCTGACCTCGTTCTTCCGCGAGGCGCACCACTTCGACGCCCTGCGCGACCAGCTGCGCGCGGTGCCGCGCGGCGAGCCGGTCGACATCTGGTGCTGCGCCGCCTCCACCGGCGAGGAGCCGTGGTCGCTGGCGATCACCGCCTGCGAGGCCTACGGCTCGGACGCGCCGCCGGTGCGCATCCTCGCCACCGACATCGACACCAACGCGCTGACCGCCGCCGCGTCCGGCAGCTACGGCGTGGACCGCATCGCCGACCTGTCCGCCGAGCGCAAGCGCCGCTTCTTCCTGCGCGGCACCGGCCCCAACGAAGGGCTGGTGCGGGTCAAGCCGCACCTGCGCCAGCTGGTGGAGTTCCGCCAGCTCAACTTGCTGGCGCCCGACTACGGCCTGCGCCAGCGCTTCCACGCGGTGTTCTGCCGCAACGTGATGATCTATTTCGACAAGCCCACCCAGTACGAGGTGCTGCGCAAGATCGCGCCGCTGCTGACGCCGGGCGGACGCTTCTACGCCGGCCACTCGGAAAGCTTCGCCCACGCGCAGGACGTGATGCTGCCCTGCGGCCGCACCATCTACCGCGCCGCCCAGGACGCTCGATGAGCGTGCTTCCCTCCCGCGCAGCGCCGGCGCGCAGCCCGCCGCCGGGCAGCTACTACGACCCGGCGCTGGACGCCGATGTCATCAAGCTGCTGCCGGCCGAATGGCGGGTGACCTCGGACGAGGTCGCGCTCGCCACCGTGCTGGGCTCCTGCGTGGCCGCCTGCATCTACGACGCCAGCGCCAACGTCGGCGGCATGAACCACTTCATGCTGCCCGACGCCGCGCCCGGCGACGGCAGCGCACGCTACGGCGCGCACGCGATGGAACTGCTGATCAACGGCCTGCTCAAGCACGGCGCGATGCGCCAGCGCCTGCAGGCCAAGGTGTTCGGCGGCGGCAACGTGCTGCCGGGCATGACCCTCGATCCCATCGGCACGCGCAACGGCAATTTCGTCCTCGACTACCTGTCGGCCGAGCGCATTCCGATCCTGGCGCAGGACCTGTTCGGCAACCAGCCGCGCAAGGTCTGCTTCTTCGCCCGCAGCGGGCGCACCCTGGTCAAGCGCCTGCCCGCCGCGGGCGAGATCGCGCGGGTCGAACGCGCCTATCGCAGCCAGCTGGCGCAGAAGCCGGTGGCCGGTTCCGTGGAGTTGTTCTGATGAGCATGCAGATTCCCCAGCGTCCGGGCGGCAAGATCCGCGTCCTGATCGTCGACGACTCGGCGCTGGTGCGCCAGGTGCTGACCGAGCTGCTGTCGGCCGATCCGGGCATCGAGGTGGTCGGCACCGCGGCCGACCCGCTGATCGCCCGCGAGAAGATCAAGCAGCTCGAACCCGACGTACTCACCCTCGACGTCGAAATGCCGCGCATGGACGGCCTCACCTTCCTGCAGAACCTGATGCGGCTGCGGCCGATGCCGGTGGTGATGGTGTCCTCGCTGACCGAAGCCGGCGCGCAGGTCACGCTGGACGCGCTGGCGCTGGGCGCGGTGGATTTCGTCACCAAGCCCAAGCTCGACGTCGAGCGCGGCCTCAACAACTACGCCGGCGAACTGTGCGAACGCGTGCGCCACGCCGCGCGTGCGCGCGTCGCCCGGTTGCAGCCGGCTGTCGCGGCCGCGCAGGCGGCGCCGGTCATCAAGTACCGCACCACCGACCGGCTGATCGCCATCGGCGCCTCCACCGGCGGCACCGAGGCGATCCGCGTCATCCTCGAAACGATGCCGGCCGACGCGCCCGCCACCGTCATCACCCAGCACATCCCCGCCGCCTTCAGCAAGCCGTTCGCCGAGCGCCTGAACCGCCACAGTAAGATGACCGTGGTGCAGGCCGAGGACGACATGCCGCTGCTGGCCGGCCATGCCTACGTCGCCCCCGGCGGCCTGCACCTGCGCGTGCAGCGCAGCGGCGCGCGCTGGCGCTGCCGGCTGGGCGAGGACGACCCGATCCGCCGCCACCGCCCCAGCGTCGACGCGCTGTTCGAGTCGGTGGCCGTCGCCGCCGGCGCCAACGCCAGCGCCGCCCTGCTCACCGGCATGGGCGACGACGGCGCGCGCGGGCTGCTGGCGCTGCGCAAGGTCGGCGCCGCCACCATGGTCCAGGACGAGGCCACCAGCGTGGTCTGGGGCATGCCCGGCGCCGCCTACACGCTGGGCGCGGCGCAGCAGGTGCTGCCGCTGCAGGAGATCGGCGGCGCGCTGCTGGCGAGCACCGCGGTCGGCGGCGGCTGAGCGCCGCCGCGGGCGATTCCTCTAAAGCCGGCGCCCTGCCCGGCCGTTATCCCCCTTGAGTCCCTGCAGAGATCGACGATGGAATCCCGTGCCCTGCTCCGCATCGCCGCACCGATCGCGCTGATGTTGCTGCTGTTCGTTGCCGAAGCCCTGGCCTGGCCGCTGGCCGTGCGCCTGGCGCTGGTGGTCACCTCCGCGCTCGCGTGGGGCGTGGTGGCCTGGCGTGCGCTGCCCAGCAAGTCCGAGGTGAAGGTGCTGCACGACCACGCCAGGCTGCTCGGCGAGCTGCGCGGCTTCGTCGGCAACGAGATCAATGGTTCGCACGCGGAGATCGAACGCACCCGCACCCTGATCCGCGAATCGGTGGCCAAGCTCGGCGGCAGCTTCGACGCGGTCAACCGCAAGTCGCGCGAGCAGAGCACGGTGGTGGCGCGGCTGGTCGAGCGCACCGGCGACGACAGCGGCTCCATCGACATCTCCCGCTTCGCCCAGCAGGCCACCCAGCAGATGGAACAGCTGGTCGAGGCGCTGGAGCAGGCCAGCAGCCAGAGCGGCGTCACCGTCAGCCACATCGACGCGATGGCCGGCCACCTCGACGGCATCTTCGCGCTGCTGGAAGACGTGAAGTCGATCGCCGACCAGACCAACCTGCTGGCGCTGAACGCCGCCATCGAGGCCGCCCGCGCCGGCGAGGCCGGCCGCGGCTTCGCGGTGGTGGCCGACGAAGTGCGCAACCTGTCCGAGCGCAGCACCGCCTTCAACGAGCAGATCCGCAAGCTGGCGCACAACGCCAAGGAATCCATCGCCAAGGTTCGCGAGACCGTGTCGCAGACCGCCTCGCGCGACCTCGACCGCGCCCGCGTCGCGCGCAACGAATCGGCCTCGATGATGGACCGGGTGGAAGGCATCCACCGCAGCCTCGGCAACGGCATGCGCGACATCGCCGACTGCGGCCGCGCGATCGACGGCTCGGTGGCGGAAGCGGTGCGCTCGCTGCAGTTCGAGGACATCGCCACGCAGGCGCTGACCGCGGCCGGCGTGCACCTGCAGCGCCTGGAGCAGATCAACAACGAAGCGACCACCCTGCACGACCTGCTGCGCGGCAGCCACGGCTTCCAGGACCCGGAAATGCGCAAGGCGCTGGCCCACATCGGCAGCCGCATCGCCCAGATGCGCGGCGAATGGGAGCGCCCGCCGCACAAGCCGGTGCTGCAGCAGAGCATGGACGCCGGCAGCGTCGAACTGTTCTGACGCCCTCCCCGCGTCGCTCGGAAATCCCGGCTCCGGCCGGGATTTTCGTTTTCGCGATGGCAATGTTTGACGCGGATCGACGCGGAAAGAGCCGGATCAAGCGACGCTTGCGCAGTAAATCCGCTCTATCCGTGACATCCGCATAGATCCGCGTCAAAAACCCCGCTCATACACCTGGAAACGGCTCTCGGACCGCCAGCGCCATCCGCGAGCCCAGCCACACCAACAGCAGCCCCGCGGCCAGCGTCGTGCCTAGATAGACCAGCGCCATCCCGCTGCGCGGCGAGCGCGCCAGCAGCAGGCATTCCAGCATCAGCGAGGAATAGGTGGTGAATCCGCCAATCAGGCCGACGATCAGGAACGCACGCCAATACAACGCATGCGGGCCGCGCCCTTCCAGCCAGACCGCGAGAAAGCCGATCGCGAACGAACCGATCAGGTTGGCCGCCAGCGTGCCCCACGGGATGCCTTCGCCCAACCGCCGCAGCAGCGCACCGCTCAGCCAGAACCGCGCCGCGGAGCCCAGCGCGCCGCCGCACATCACCAGGACCAGCTGCTGCCACCAGATCGTCGCCATCGTTCGCTCCTCGTTGCAACCGGAGCGCGCGCCTGCCGCCCGGTGGTGGGGTTGGCAGGCATCATCAGCCGGAACGGCGGTTCGGGGAGGATGCCATCTCCCGTGCGCGCAGTATGCCTAGCCGCCGCGCTCGCCGCGAGCGCGGGCGCGCGCCTCGCGCAGGGCGTCGAGCTTTTCCTTCAGCTTGATCTCCAGCCCGCGGGAAACCGGCTGGTAATAGACGCGCTCGCCCATCCCGTCCGGGAACGCGGTCTGGTCGAGGGCGATGCCGCCTTCGACGTCGTGGTCGTACTGGTAGCCCTTGCTGTAGCCCAGCGACTTCATCAACTTGGTCGGGGCGTTGCGCAGGTGCAGCGGCACCGGCTGTGTGCCCAGCGCGGCGATGTCGGCGCGCGCCGCGTTCAAGGCCATGTAGCTGGCGTTGGACTTGGCCGTGCCGGCGAGATAGATAGCGAGGTTGGACAGCGCGATATGGCCTTCCGGCGCGCCGATGCGGTCGAAGGCGTTCCAGACGTTGATCGCCATTTCCAGCGCGCGCGGATCGGCCAGGCCGACGTCCTCCACCGCCATGATGGTCATCCGGCGCAGCAGGTAGGACGGGTCGCAGCCGCCGTCGAGCATCCGCGCCAGCCAGTAGATGGCACCGTCCGGGTTGGAGCTGCGCACCGACTTGTGCAGCGCCGAGATCTGGTCGTAGAACTGGTCGCCGCCCTTGTCGAAGCGGCGGGTGCGGTCGGCCAGCACCTGATGCAGGGTGGCCTCGGTGATCGTGCCGCCCTCGCCCTCCGCGATGTCGGCGGCGATCTCCAGCAAAGTGAGCGCGCGGCGCACGTCGCCGTCGGCGGCGGCGGCGATCTCGTCCAGCGCCGTATCGTCGATCCGCAGGCCGCGCCCGCCCAGACCGCGCTCCTCGTCGTCCAGCGCCTGCCGCAGCGCCTGCGCGATGTCCGGCGCCGACACCGGCTCCAGCACGTGCACGCGGCAGCGCGACAGCAGCGCGGAGTTGAGTTCGAACGAGGGATTCTCGGTGGTCGCGCCGACGAACAGGATGGTGCCGCGCTCGATGTGCGGCAGGAAGGCGTCCTGCTGCACCTTGTTGAAGCGGTGCACCTCGTCCACGAACAGGAGGGTGCGGCGGCCGGTGTCGAAGCGCGCCTGCGCCTGCGCCAGCACCTCGCGCACCTGCGGCAAGCCCGACAGCACCGCCGAGATCGCCACGAACTCGGCGTCGGCATGGCGCGCCAGCAGCAGCGCCAGCGTGGTCTTGCCGCAGCCCGGCGGCCCCCACAGGATCATGGAATGCATGCGCCCGGCCTCGATCGCGCGGCGCAGCGCGGAACCGGGCGCCAGCAGGCGGTGCTGGCCGACCATGTCGTCCAGCGTGCGCGGGCGCATGCGCTCGGCGAGCGGGCGCAGCGCCTCGCCGGCGACGCTGCCGAGCAGGTCGGTGGAATCGGAGGGCTTTGGCGTGCGCGCGGGCATGTCGCGATTCTACGCGGGCGACGTGCAGGCGATTTTCAGATCGCCGTCCACGCCACTCCAAGGCGCGCATGAACCGGCGGCGTTACCCGCCGATCACGTCCACGCCCTTGCCCGGCACGTAGCTGAAGGTGCCCTTGGCGAAGGCCGGGTTGCGCTTCCAGCCGGAAAACGCGATGGCGGTGCGCTGGCCCAACGCGTCCACGTAGTCCAGCTGCGACAGCTGGCCGTCGGCGAAGCCCAGCCGCGCCGTCTTGAAGCCGGCGTCGGCGCCGCGCGGCGCGATCTCCAGCCACTCCACGCCGTCGCGCGTGCCGGCTTCCTTGACGATGAAATCGCGATCCAGCTTGGCCGGCTCCAGCAGGATGGCGAGCGGGCTGTTGGCCTCCTCCACGCCCTGCGCGCGCTTGCTGACCTGGTTCAGGTCGGGATCGAACACCCACACGGTCTTGCCGTCGGCCACGATCAGCTGCGGATACGGCTTCACGTATTCCCAGCGGAACAGGCGCGGCGCGGACACCGCCACGCGGCCGGTGCTGCTTTCCTTGCGCTTGCCGCGCACATCGAAGACCTGCTGGCTGAACTGGCCGTCCAGACCCTTCAATCCCTTGGCGAAGGCGTCCAGCTCGTCGCGCGCGCCGGCGTTGGCGAGATTGGCGGCCAGCAGCAACGCGGCGGCCAGGGAAGTGGTGGCGATCTTCATGCGGGGTCTCCTGCAACGTTGCGATGCAGTGTGGCGAAACGATGCTGAATGGGATGTGGGAAAGCGTTCCGACGCGGATCGCCGTAGATGACACGGATAAAGCGATCCATTCCTCGGGCTTGGCTCGATCCGCTTTTTCCGCGTCGATCCGCGTCAAGGAAGCCTTCAGGCGCGCGGCGGCGGCGGCGCCAGCACCGTGCGGTCGCCGTTGTGCTCCGGCGTGCTGACGATGCCGGCCGCTTCCATCGCCTCGATCAGCCGCGCGGCGCGGTTGTAGCCGATCTTCAGGCGCCGCTGCACGCCGGAAATCGAGGCGCGGCGGGTTTCGGTCACGATCTGCACCGCCTGGTCGTACAGCGGATCGGCCTCGGGATCGTCGCTGGATGCGGCTTCCGGCAGGCCGTTGGCGCCGACGCTGGTGCCGTCGTACAGGGTCTGCGCCTCTTCCAGCACGCCCTCGATGTAGTCCGGGCCGCCGGCCTGCTTGAGGTGCTCGACCACGCGATGCACTTCCTCGTCGGACACGAACGCGCCGTGCACGCGCTCCGGCATCGCGGTGCCGGGCGGAAGGTAAAGCATATCGCCGTGGCCCAGCAGGGTTTCCGCGCCGCTCTGGTCGAGAATGGTGCGGGAGTCGATCTTGCTGCTGACCTGGAAGGCGATGCGGGTCGGGATGTTGGCCTTGATCAGGCCGGTGATCACGTCCACCGAGGGCCGCTGCGTCGCCAGGATCAGGTGGATGCCGGCGGCGCGCGCCTTCTGCGCCAGGCGCGCGATGAGTTCTTCGACCTTCTTGCCGACGATCATCATCATGTCGGCGAATTCGTCGATGAAGACCACGATGAACGGCAGCGGCTCCAGCGTCGGCGGCGCTTCGTCCAGGCCGGGGTTCGGCTTGAACAGCGGGTCGAGCAGCGGCTGGCCGGCGTCGGCGGCGTCCTTCACCTTCTTGTTGAAGCCGGCCAGGTTGCGCACGCCCACCGCGCTCATCAGCTTGTAGCGGCGCTCCATCTCCGCCACGCACCAGCGCAGGCCATTGGCGGCCTCCTTCATGTCGGTGACCACCGGCGCGAGCAGGTGCGGGATGCCCTGGTAGACCGACAGCTCCAGCATCTTCGGGTCGATCATCAGCATCCGCACGTCGCGCGCGGACGCCTTGTACAGCAGCGACAGCACCATCGCGTTGACCGCCACCGATTTGCCCGAGCCGGTGGTGCCCGCCACCAGCAGGTGCGGCATGCGCGCGAGGTCGGCGACGATGGGCTTGCCGGCGATGTCCTTGCCCAGCGCCAGGGTCAGCGCGCTGGCCGACTTGTCGTATTCCCGGGAGCGCAGCAGCTCGCTGAGATAGATCATCTCGCGGTGGGTGTTCGGCGTTTCCAGGCCGATGACCGACTTGCCGGGGATCACGTCCACCACGCGCACCGACTTCACCGACAGGCCGCGCGCGATGTCCTTGTCCAGCGAGGAAATCTGGCTGACCTTCACGCCGGGCGCGGGCTGCACCTCGAAGCGGGTGATCACCGGGCCCGGATAGGCGCCGACCACCTCCGCGTCGATGCGGAAGTCCTTGAGCTTGAACTCGATCTGCCGCGACAGCGTTTCCAGCGTCTGCGCGTCGTAGCCCTTGGGCTGCGGCTTGGGATCGTCCAGCAGCGCCAGCGGCGGGATGCCGGAGCCGTCGTCGACGTGGAACAGCGGGATCTGCTGCTCGCGCTTGGCGCGCTCGCTCTTCTCCACCGTCGGCGCGGCCGGCGGCTCGATCTTCACCTTCTCGCGCTTGGCGCGCAGCTCGGTGTCGACCTTGCGCGCTTCCACGCGCTCCTCGCGCAAGGCACGCGCCTCGTTCCATTCCTCGGCCTGCTTCACGCCCTGCCGCGCGCCGCGCTGCAGCAGCGACGGCAATGCCAGCACCCAGCCGCCGATCCGGTCCATCACCGCCAGCCACGACAGCCCGGTCGCCAGCGTCACCGACACCAGCAGCAGGCTGAGCAGGAACAGGTTGGACCCCAGCGGTCCGAACCCGCGCTCCAGCGAGCGCCCGGTCAGTTCGCCGAGGATGCCGCCGCTGCCGGCGGAGAAATCGTTGCCGCCGCCGACGCGCAGGTACAGCAGCCCGCAGGCCGCGACCAGGAAGCCGACGATGCCGACCAGCCGCAGCGCCGGGCCGAGGTCGGCCTCGCCGTCGCCGTCCGTGTCCATGCCGAACAGCGCGATCCACGCGATCGCGCCGAGCACGATCGGCAGCAGGAAGGCGACGTAGCCGCACAGGAACAGCAGGAAGCTGGCGATCCACGCGCCGGCCGGGCCGCCCACGTTGTGCAGCGGCGCGAGCAGGCTGGAATCGCGGTCGAAGCCGGGATCGGCCGGCGAATAGGTGAACAGGCAGGCCAGCAGGTACAGCAGCGCCGGCGCGATCACGATCAGGGCGAGATCGCGCCACAGCCGCGAGCGGCGCGGGTTTGCGCCCGCGCGGACGTTGCCCGCCTTCGATGCCGCTTTCCGGCCGGCCTTGCCGACCTCGGACGCCGCTTTCGCCACCTGCGATCAGACCTCAGGAATCTCCCATAGGCCTTTGATAATACGTCAAAGACCCATGTCCCGCAGCGCCGGATGCACGATCCTGCCGGCATCGACATTGATGCCCTTCGCCAGCGCCGGATCGCTGCGCCAGGCCGGATCGGAGGCCAGCCGGTTCACCCACGGCAGGATCGCCGCGCAGATCGCCTGCGAGCTGGTCTGCGGCACCGCGCCCGGCATGTTGGTGACGCAGAAGTGGGTCACGCCCTCCTCCACGTAGGTCGGCTCCTTCCAGGTGGTCGGGCGCGAGGTCTCGAAGCAGCCGCCCTGGTCGATGGCGATATCGACCACCACGCTGCCCGGCTCCATGCCCGCCACCATCTCCCGCGTCATCACGTGCGGCGCGCGCGCGCCGGTGACCAGCACCGCGCCGACCACCAGGTCGGCCGAGGCCACTTCCCGCGCCACCACGTCGTGGTAGGGATACAGCGCGGTGACGTTGTTGCCGAGCCGCATCATCTCGTCCATGCGATCGGCGCGCATTTCGAACACGGTGACGTTCGCGCCCGCCGCCGCGGCCAGCGCCGCCGAAGTGCCGCCGGCCTTGCCCGCGCCGAACACCACCACCTTGCCGCGCTCGGTCGCCGGCAGCCCGCCCAGCAGCTTGCCCTTGCCGCCCATCGGCTGGTGCAGCAGGTGCGTGCCGACCTGCACGCCGATCTTGCCGGCGATCACCGACATCGGCGCCAACAGCGGCAGGTCGCCGTTCGCCAGCTCCACCGTCTCGAAGGCAACGCCGGTCAGGCCGATGTCCAGCAGCCGCCTGGTCAGCGCCGGCTCGGCGGCCAGATGCAGGTAGCAGAACAGCAGGTGGTCCTTGCGCAGCAGGGCCAGATCGCCGGCGATCGGCTCCTTGACCTTCACGATCAACTCGCCCTTGTCGTACAGCGCCGCGGCATCCGGCGCGATCTTCACGCCGAGGCGCGTGTACTGCTCATCGGCGAAACCGCTCTTGACGCCCGCGTCCTTCTCCAGCCACACCTCGTGGCCGCGCTTGACCAGATCGCCGGCGGCGGCGGGGACGAGCGCGACGCGCCCTTCGAGGGTCTTGGTTTCCTTGGGTACACCGATGCGCATGATCGCTCCTGGGCGATGTGGTCGTGGATGGACGACAGCGTTGCGGCCATCGCGGCTTGTATCGCGGCGCTGCGGCCGCCAAGCTAATGGCGAACGACGCCCAGCGCGAATCCGGCCGATTATAGGGAAATTGCTCTAAACCATGACCACGACCAAGCACACCCGCCTGCTGATCCTCGGTTCCGGCCCCGCCGGCTGGACCGCCGCCGTCTATGCCGCCCGCGCCAACCTCAAGCCCGTCGTCGTCACCGGGTTGCAGATGGGCGGCCAGCTGATGACCACCACCGAAGTGGACAACTGGCCGGGCGACGCCCACGGCCTGATGGGCCCGGATCTGATGGCGCGGCTGCAGGCGCACGCCGAACGCTTCGACACCGAAGTCGTGTTCGACCACATCCACACCGCCGACCTGTCGCAGCGTCCGTTCCGCCTCAAGGGCGACTCCGGCGACTACACCTGCGACGCGCTGATCATCGCCACCGGCGCCACCGCCAAGTACCTCGGCATCCCGTCCGAGGAGGCCTACAAGGGCCGCGGCGTCTCCGCCTGCGCCACCTGCGATGGCTTCTTCTACAAGGACCAGGACGTGGCGGTGATCGGCGGCGGCAACACCGCGGTCGAGGAAGCGTTGTACCTGTCCAACATCGCCCGCAAGGTCTACCTGGTGCACCGCCGCGACACTCTGCGCGCGGAGAAAATCATGCAGGACAAGCTGTTCGCCAAGGTGGCCGCCGGCAAGATCGAAACCGTCTGGCACCACACCGTGGACGAGGTGCTGGGCAACGACGCCGGCGTCACCGGCATGCGTCTGAAGTCGGTGCAGGACGGCAGCACCCGCGAGATCCCCGTGCACGGCTTCTTCGTCGCCATCGGCCACAGCCCGAACACCTCGCTGTTCGAGGGCCAGTTGGAGATGAAGAACGGCTACCTGAAGATCCAGACCGGCCTGGACGGCAACGCCACCCAGACCACCGTTCCCGGCGTATTCGCCGCTGGCGACGTGGCCGACCAGGTGTATCGCCAGGCGATCACCAGCGCCGGCTTCGGCTGCATGGCGGCGCTGGATGCGGAGAAGTTCCTCGACGAAAGCCACTAGGCCCGATCCGGCTGGAGCGCGATGAAGACCAATTACGTCCTGATCGACTACGAAAACGTCCAGCCGAAAAACCTGGCGTTGCTCGCGGAGGAACATTTCCGGGTCAAGGTCTTCGTCGGCGCCAACCAGGCCAAGATCCCCATCGAATTGGCCGCGGCAATGCAGTCCCTCGGCGCGCGGGCAGATTACGTGCGCATCTCCGGCTCCGGCTCGAATGCGCTCGATTTCCACATCGCCTACTACATCGGCCGGCTCGCGGCCGCGGAACCGAAGGCGTTCTTCCACATCATTTCGCGGGATACGGGATTCGATCCCCTCATCGCTCACCTTAAGGAAAAAGGCATCTTCGCGAGTCGCTCCGCGACGCTGGACGGCATCCCGATCCTCAAGGGCTTGGCCGAGGCCACGCGCGACGAGCAGGTCGATGCAGTGGTCGAAAAGCTCAAGGGCATGCCGAAGAACCGGCCGCTCCGCGACAGCACCCTACGCAAGATGATCGCATCCTGGTTCGGCAACAAGCTGGATGCTCCCGGCCTGGATCGCATCGTCAACGAACTGGTCAAGCGCGGCTTCATCGCGATGAACGGCGCGAAAGTCTCGTACTCTCTGCCCGCCTGAAACAATGGCGCAGATTGCCCGCGTCGTTCGCCATTTGTCCGACATCCCCGCCGCCGACTGGGACGCCCTGCACGACGGCCGCAACCCCTTCGTCGCGCACGCCTTTCTGTCCGGCCTCGAAGCCACCGGCTGCCTGCGCGAGGACTGGGGCTGGATGCCCTGCCACATCTGCCTGTGGGACGGCGATGCGCTGATCGCCGCCGCACTGGGCTACCTGAAAACCAACTCGCACGGCGAATTCGTGTTCGACCACGCCTGGGCGCAGGCCTATGCGCAGCATGGACTGGATTACTTCCCGAAGTGGCTGTGCGCGGCGCCCTACTCACCCGTCACCGGCCCGCGTCTGCTGGCGCGCGACGACGCGACGAAGCGGCGGTTGCTCGATGCGATCGCCGGCTTCATCGAGCAATCCGGCCTGTCCTCGGCGCACGTCAATTTCCACAACCAAGCCGACGAGGCCGCATTCGGCGACGACGCTCCGGACGAACGCTGGCTGCTGCGCGAGGACATCCAGTACCACTGGCACAACGACGCGGGCTGGACCACGTTCGAGGACTACCTCGGCGCGATGGACCGCAAGCACCGCAAGAACATCCTCCAGGAACGCCGCAAGGTGCGCGACGCTGGCATGTCCTTCCGCATCGTGCATGGCGACGACGCATCGGACGGCGACCTCGCCGCGATGCACGGCTTCTACCTGCAGACCTTCGCCGACTACGGCAATGCGCCGGCGCTGACGCCGGACTTCCTGCACCACCTCGCGCGAACGATGCCGCGCCAGCTTGTCATCGTGCTGGCCGAACGCGAGGGCGCGGCGATCGCCGGCGCGCTCTGCCTGCGCGGCGGCGACACCCTGTACGGCCGCTACTGGGGCGCCACCTCCATGCCTGACGAGAGCCGCCACCCCGGCCTGCATTTCGAGACCTGCTACTACCAGGGCATCGACTACTGCCTGCGCGAAGGACTGACCCGCTTCGAGCCCGGCGCGCAGGGCCGGCACAAGATCGCCCGCGGCTTCCTGCCCACGCTGGTGCGCAGTCGCCACCGCATCGCCGACCCGCGCTTCGCCCGCGCCCTGCGCGACTGGTGCGCGGAGGAGCGCATGGAGATCAGGCAGCACCTGCGCCAGTTGCGGACGCATTCGCCGTTCCGCGACGATGCGGCGACATGAACCTGCGCCTCTTCGAACTGGCTGAGGACCCGGCGTCGCCGTTCCCGCCGGTCGAACTGGCGCTGGCCGAACCCGAAGGCCTGCTCGCCATGGGCGGCGACCTGTCGCCGACGCGTTTCATCAACGCCTACCGCAGCGGCATCTTCCCGTGGTTCTCGGAAGGCGAACCGATCCTGTGGTGGAGCCCGTCGCGGCGCGCGGTGTTCCGCACCGACGGCGTGCACCTGTCCAGCCGCCTGCGACGACGCCTGCGCAACAGCGGCTGGACGGTGCGCGCCGACAGCGCCTTCGCCGAGGTCGTCACCGGCTGCGCCGCGCCTCGCGATGGGCAGTCCGGCGGAACGTGGATCACCGCCGACATGCAAGCGGCGTATCTCGAACTGCACCGGCTCGGCCACGCCCACAGCATCGAGGTGTTCGACGGCGGCGGGCGGCTGGTCGGCGGGCTGTTCGGGCTGTCGTTCGGCCACCTGTTCTGCGGCGACAGCATGTATTCCGCCGAATCCGGGGCGTCCTCGCTGGCGCTGGCGATGCTGGCACGACGGCTGCGCGGCTGGGGCTGGCCGCTGATCGACGCGCAGGTGCCCAACCCGCACACCCGCCGGCTGGGCGTGGAGACCTGGCCGCGCGCCGCCTACATGGAAGCGCTGGCGAACCTGCGCGACCTGCCCACCGAGGCGGGGAGCTGGCGCGAGCGCTTCGGCGAATGGCCCGCCTCGGCGCTGGACGACGGCGTGCGCGATTAACGGGATTTTTGCAAGACCCGGCCCGACGTGGCAGAATGACGGACTTTCGAGCCCCGTTTCCCGGCGCTCCCCAGCTACAGGACACGCTCCGGCAGACACATGGCGAAAGACGACGTCATCGAATTCGAAGGCACGATCTCCGAAACCCTCCCGAACACCATGTTCCGGGTGAAGCTGGAGAACGGCCACGAGATCATCGCCCACATCTCCGGCCGCATGCGCAAGAACTACATCCGCATCCTGACCGGCGACCGCGTCAAGGTGGAAATGACGCCCTACGACCTGACCAAGGGCCGCATCACGTATCGCCATCGTTGAAGCCGGCCACCGCTGACGCCGCCACAGCGGCCCGGCCCGTGGAACCACCGAACGCCCCGCAAGGGGCGTTCGTCGTTTTCGCATCCGGCCGTCGCGCCACGCGCGGTCCCCCGCGCCCGCAGCCCGCATCCGCGCGATGGCTGCTTGCGAACGCGCTGCGCGTTTAGTATGAAGTCCTGTCTTCACGGTCGTCCGACGAACCCCAGGCTGTCCAGCGCTCCACTCCTCCGCAGGGACACTACGTGCTGCACACCCGGTCGCGCGCATCGCTGATCCACCGGCTGTCCCTGAGCATCTGGGGGCTGTTCCTCGCCCTCCTCCTGCTGCTCTCCGCGCTCGGCTACCTGACCATGCGGCTGGCGACCGACAGAGTCGTGCCGCTGGTGGCGAAGCACACGGTCGAGCTGCGCGCCGGCGCCAGCGAGGGGCTGTTCCTGCAGGCCGAACAGAGCGTGGCCCGGCTGCAGCAGGAACTGCTGTGGCGGCTGACGAAGACCGACCGCGAGGCCGCCCTGGCCCGCTTCGACGCGCTGTTCGCGCGCAGCCCCGACGGCCTGTGGCGGCTGCGTCCCGAACTGGTCGACGCCGAGCGCGCGCCCACCCTCTACCTGCACCAGTCGCCGCAGGGGCTGGGCGAATCCGCCCGCCTGCGCGCGGTGGTCGCCTACGACCTGCTTCGCGAACAGGGGCCGGCGCTGGCGCCGCCGTTCTTCTCGGCCTACATGGATTTCGTGGAAGACGGGCTGATGGTCTACGCCCGCGGCGTGGACTGGGGCAGCGGCGCCGACGCCAACGCGACCAACACCGGCTACCCGACCATGCAGGGCTCGGAGCCGCACCGCAATCCGCAGCGCAAGGTGTTCTGGACGCCGGTCTATTTCGACGAGCAGGCCGACACCTGGATGGTCTCGGTCATCAAGCCGCTGGACTGGCAGGGCCAGTGGGTCGGCACGCTGGGGCACGACGTCTCGATCCAGACCCTGATCGACCGCACCGCCGCCAGCCACCAGGACGACGGCATCCAGATGGTGATGAGCGCGGACGGCGGCCTGATCGCGCATCCGCAGCTGCGCGAGCGCATCGCCGCCGCCGACGGCCAGCTCAACGTCGCCACCCTGCGCGACCCGCTGCTGGAACAGGTGCACCGGATGATCGTCCGCGCCGGCACCGACAGCGGCGCCGGCCGCACGCCGGACGGCAGCCAGTGGGTGGCGTGGTCGAAGATCCACGGCCCCGGCTGGTACCAGGTCTACCTGCTGCCGCAGTCGCGCGTGAACCACCTGCTGGCATGGGGCTTGGCCGCGCTGTTCTGCATCGGCCTGATCGGCCTGCTGCCGGCGATGTGGCTGCTGCGCCGGCGCGTGCGGCGACTGGTCGCGGTGCCGCTGAAGCGCCTCACCGTGGCCGTGGACGAACTCGGCCAGGGCCTGGAACCCAAGCCCATCGCGATGCAGAGCAACGACGAACTGGGCCGGCTGGCCGACGCCTTCGACGACATGGTCGAGGAACTCGTCCAGCAGCGCGCCCTGCAGTTCGCCCACGCCCAGGCCCTGCAGACCGAGGTCGACGAGCGCCGCCAGTTCATGACCCGGCTGGAGGAGGAGCGCGCGCGCCTGCTCGCCCTGCTGGGCGCGATGAACCAGGGCATCCTGTTCGTCAGCAGCGAGAACCGGGTCACCTACTGCAACGCCGCCTTCATCGCCCTGTGGGAGATCGCCGAAGGCACGCCGCTGGCCGGCCGCGGCACCTGCGAGATATTCGAACTCACCAAGGGCCTGATGGCGAACCCGCAGGAGTTCGGCCACCACCTGGAGAGCGCGCAGGAAGGCCGCGACACGTCGGAGCAGTTCGAGGTGCGCTTGCAGGACGGCCGCACCGTCACCCACCGCACCCATTCGGTGAGCGACGCGCAGGGCCGCCACCTCGGCCGGCTGTGGGTGCACGAGGACGTGACCCGCGAACGCCAGGCCGCCGACCAGCTGATCCGCCTGGCCGAACACGACGCGCTGACCGGCCTGTACAACCGCCGCCGCTTCGAGGACGACCTGGCGCGCTTCTTCCACGACGCCGAGCGCACGCCGGGCCAGGCTGCACTGCTGTTCTTCGACCTCGACGAGTTCAAGTACATCAACGACACCTACGGCCACCGCGCCGGCGATTCGGTGCTCAACCGGATGTCGGTGGAAGTCCGCACCCTGATCCGCAGCGACGACACCCTGTTCCGCCTCGGCGGCGACGAGTTCGCGGTGCTGATGCCGCACGCCAGCCTGGACGACGCCCAGCACCTGGCCGAACGCATCGTGCGCCGCATCTCGCAGACGCCGCTGCACATGCACGAGCAGACCGTGCGGCTGACCACCAGCCTCGGCATCGCCCACTTCCCCACCCACGCGGACAACGCGGAAGACCTCGTCGCCCACGCCGACGCCGCGATGTACCAGGCCAAGCACACCGGCAAGAACCGCTGGAACGTGTACCGCCCGGACCGCGACACCTCCCGCGAGATGGCCACCCGCCTCGCCTGGAACGACCGCATCGCGCAGGCGCTGGAGAGCAACCTGCTGCGGCTGCACTTCCAGGGCGTGTACCGCGCCGGCAACGGCCACCTCGCCCACCTGGAAGCGCTGATCCGGATGGAGGACGAGGCCAACCCCGGCCAGCTGATCATGCCCGCGCAGTTCATCGACCACGCGGAGAAGAGCGGCAAGATCCTGGAGATCGACCGCTGGGTGATCCAGGAAAGCATCCGCCTGCTCGCCATCCACCCGCACCTGCCGGCGATCGCCATCAACATTTCCGGGCGCTCCTTCGACGACCCGGAACTGCCCGCCTACATCACCGCGCAGCTGCAGCGGCAGCACGTCTCGCCGCGCCGGCTGCTGGTGGAGCTGACGGAAACCTCGGCGGTGTCGGACATGGGCGATGCCGCGCGCTTCATCGCCGCGCTGCGCCGCACCGGCTGCACCATCTGCCTGGACGACTTCGGCACCGGCTTTTCGTCGTTCGCCTACCTCAAGCACCTGCAGGCCGACGTGCTCAAGATCGACGGCATGTTCATCCGCGACCTGCCGCAGGAGCGCGACAACCAGGTGTTCGTGCGCGCGATCATCGAAGTGGCGCGCGGCATGGGCAAGCAGACCGTGGCCGAGTTCGTGGAGGACGGCCGCACCCTGCTGATGCTGCGCGAGATGGGCGTAGACATGGTGCAGGGCTACCACCTCGACCGGCCCAAGGCCGACCATCCGGCGCTGCGGGAAAAAAGCGACGGGCCAGCCTCGCCCTGACCGCGCAGCGCGGATTGCCGGCGCGCGCAACGCGCCTTCGCCGTGGCCGCGTCAGCGCGTCGTCGCGCCGTGCAGCTGGCGCCATTCGCCCGGCGCCATGCCGAAGCGGCGCTTGAACGCCTTGCTGAACGCCGGCAGGTCGCCGTAGCCGCAGTGCAGCGCGATCTCGCCGATGCTCCACCGCGCATCCAGCAGCAGCGTGCGGCTGCGCGCCAGCCGCAGGTCGCGGGCGTAGCCGGCGACGGACAGGTCGCGCTCGGCGAACACGCGGTACAGCCGGGTGCGCGAACACCGCAACGCGCGCGCGACGCTCTCGGCGGTGAGCCGCGGGTCGTCCAGCTGCGCCTCGATGTAGCGGCAGGCGGCGTCGAACAGCAGCGCGTCGAGGTCGGGCGTCTCCTCCGCCGCGCCGAACTGGGCCAGGTACGCCAGCGCCAGGGTGATCGTCGCCTCCATCGCCTGCGCGGACGCCCGTGCGTCGAGCGCGGTGCCATAGCGGGTGAGCGCGGACAGGTTGGCCTTCAGGATCTGCCCCATCGGGGTGTCGGGCAGGTGGCGCAGCGCACCGCGCGCGCCGGTCGGGTCCGGGCCCAGCAGCTGCATCACCCGCGCCCGCGGCAGGAACAGGTGGACGCTGTCCTGGCCCGAGCGCGACAGCGTGCGCATCTGCCGCGAGCAGTCCATGAGGTTGAAGCCGGTGGCGGCATCGGCGGTCTCCTCGCCGCCGCGCCCCTGCCGCACCTGCGAATGGCCGTCAGCGATTAGGCCGAGCATGAAGTGGTCGCTGCTGCCCTCGGCGAAATGCGTCAGCGTGGGCGCGGTGCGGATCCGCGCCATCCCGGTGCCATCCTCGGCGAGATAGACGATCGCGTTGGCCCGGTACGGGCGCGACCGTTCGACCGGCGAAATGTCGACGACCTGGGGAAACAGCGAACGCCACTGCTCGAAGCGCTCGTGCGCGGGCGCGCCGTCAGTGTCGAACGCCATGAAGCGCGGCGCCGCGTCGTTCGCCTCGATGTCCATCGCCTCCCCCTGTCGCAAGGGCAGTTTACTTGCGGCACGGGACGTTCGGACAACCCCACGGAACGCATGGATTACCGGTGATGCGCGTCACGCTTCAAGAATGCGCGCTTTCCAACAGGGGACTTCCCATGCGCGCCAAACCCGTCCGCCCGCTCCGCCGCCAGCTGCTCGCCCTCGCCCTGCTGGGCGCGCTGTCCGCGCCCGCCTTCGCCGACGAAGGCTGCCTCGCCTGGAACGGCAGCGCCTGGGTCTTCGCCGGCGGAAACTCCGACGCCGGCATCGAAACCAGGACCACCACCCTGGGAGGCGGCACCGACGACCAGAACACCACCTGCACGGCCACCGCCAGCGCCTACGGCTGGCGCAACAATGCCGGCGGCAACTACAGCAGCGCGTTCGGCTACCTCAACCGCGCCCTGCGCGACAGCAGCAGTGCATTCGGCTACGCGAACGAGGCCTACGGGCTCGAAAGCAGCGCATTCGGCTATTCGAACACGGCCAGCGGCCCCGGCAGCAACGCCTTCGGCTACAACAACAGCGCCGCGGGCAACTACGGAAGCGCCTTCGGCTACCAGAACACGATCGATGCCCCCGCCCTCCAGGGCAGCGCGTTCGGCTACGGCAACACCGTCAAGCAGGCGCGCAGCTCGGCCTACGGGTTCAGCAATCTCGTGCAGGGCGAATACGCCGGCGCGTTCGGCACGCTCAACCATGCCAATGCGGACTTCAGCAACGCCTTCGGCTACGACAACACCGCCGATGGCGACTACAGCAACGCCGTGGGCAACAGCAACAACGCCGCTGGCACGAACAGCAGCGCCATCGGTTACGACAACGAAGCCAACGGCGTGGACAGCACCGCCGTCGGTTCGACCAACACGGCCAATGCGGTTCACGGCAGCGCGTTCGGCTTCTCCAACACCGTCGATACCGGTGCCACCAACAGCAGCGCCATCGGTTACGTCAATTACGTCCAGGGCGCCCAGAGCACGGCCGTCGGCATTCTCAATTACATCCAGAATGCTCAAAGCACCGCCGTCGGCTATCTCAACGTCATCGAAGGCGCATCCGCCAGCGGCCTGGGCTTCCAGAACATCGCCAAGGGCGACGGCAGCAGCGCCGTGGGCCACGCCAACAGCGCCACCGGCGTGAACAGCAGCGCGCTGGGCTACATGGGCCAGGCCGTGGGCGAAAACAGTCTGGCGGTCAGCACCTGGTACGACCGCGACAATGACGGCAGCGTCAACATCGACGTGGACACCGACGGCGACGACGGCGACGACGCCAGCAGCGAAACCGCGCTGGCCCTCGGCAAGAGCAGCGTGGCGGTGGGCGGAGGCGTGCGCGCGCTGGGCGACCGGAGCGTGGCGATCGGTCTGGACAACGTCGCGCAGAATCAATTCAGCACCGCGCTGGGCTTTGGAAACAGCGCGAACAAGAACGCCAGCACTGCCGTGGGCACCAACAACATCGCGGACGGCGACGGCAGCAACGCCTTCGGCCGGTTGAACGCGGCACGGGCCTCGGGCAGCAGCGCATTCGGCTACGGCAACCAGGTACTCGCCGGCGCACAGAACGCCAGCGTCTTCGGCAACAGCTCGGAAGCGCGCAACGTCGGTAGCACCGCGATCGGCTACATGGCGATCGCCGACCGCGACTTCGCCGTGTCCGTGGGCCAGGCCGGTGGCGAACACCAGATCATCCATCTGGCCGACGGCACGCAGGACACCGACGCGGTGAATCTGCGCCAGTTGAACGCGGCCATCGCCGCCGGCGCGGTGGATCTCTCGCCGTTCGCGGCGGCGTTCGGCGGCGGCGCGGCGTGGACGGGCGGCATCTTCACCGCGCCCAGCTACACCATCCAGGGCGTGAACTACGGCGACGTGGGTTCGGCGCTGGCGGCGATCGACAGCTGGATGACCGGCAACGCCAACGGCGTGCAGTACGACGATCCCAGCCACGCCACCGCCACCCTCGACGGCGCCGGCGGCACGCAGGTCAAGAACGTCGCCGACGGCACCGACGCGATGGACGCGGTGAACAAGGGCCAGATGGATGCCGGCGATGCCGCGGCCCTCGCCGCCGCCAACACCTACACCGACACCCGCGAAACCGCCATCCGCACCGACATGGCCGCGGGCGACGCCGCCACGCTGGCGTCCGCCAACGCCCATGCCGATGCCGGCGACGCCGCCACCCTGACCACATCCAAGACCTACACCGACACCAAGTCGGCGCAGACGCTGCAATCGGCGAACGCCTACACCGACAGCAAGTTCGCCGCGTGGAACGACAGCTTCGTGCAGTTCCAGCAGCAGACCGAACGCCGCTTCGACCAGATGGACCGCCGCCTCGACCAGGTGGCCGCCATGAGCGGTGCGATGAGCGCGGCAGCGCTGAACACCGCCGGCCTGCCGGGCCGCAACCGCATCGGCATCGGCGCGGGCGCGCAGAACGGCCGCACCGCGATGGCGATCAGCTACCAGCGGCTGGTCGCACCGAACGCCAGTGTGTCGCTGGGCGGCGCGGTGTCCGGCAGCGACAGCAGCGTGTCGGCGGGTATGGGTTTCAGCTGGTAATCCCGGCGAAGGATTCCCGATGCGAAGCGCATCGGCGACACGGAACGGCGCGGGTCACACCGCGCCGTTTCCGCATTCGGAAAGCAACGAATCGCTTCGAGTCGCCGTTCCCGCGCAGGTTTCCGCTGCCTTGCCCCCCTCGTCATTCCCGCGCAGGCGGGCATGCTTTCGCAGACGAATGTCTGTGTATCCAGCTCTTGATCTTCAGGGCGGAAAAGCTGGATTCCCGCCTGCGCGGGAATGACGGAAACAATCCATCCCCTACTCCGGCAAAACAATCTCCACCTCCAGCCCGGAGCCGCGCGGCGATCGCGCGGTCAGCGTGCCTCCGTGCGCCTGCACGATCCGTCGGGTGAAGTGGTAGCCCAGCCCGCTCCCCTTCTTGCCCAGCGAGGACGCCGCGCGGAAATACGGCGTGCCGAGTTTCTCCAGCTCCTCCGCCGACAGCCCCGGCCCGTGGTCGGTCACCCGGATGCGCAGCCCGCGCGCGTCGCGGCTGGCGCGCAGCTCCACCGCGCTGTCCGCCGGCGAATAGCGCAGCGCGTTCGCCAGCAGGTTGCCCAGCGCCGCGCCCAGCAACGTCGGATCAAGGTCGAACCCGCCGTCCACGCACGCCAGCAGCCGCAAGCGCGGCTGCGCCGCCTCGCCTTGCGCGCGCATCGCGCCCTCCAGCACCTCGCGCACCGCGCAAGGGCGACGCGACAGCGCCAGCGCGCCGTGGTCCAGCGCCTCGGTCATCAGGAAGTGATCGACGAAGCCGGCCAGCGTGGTCGCGTTGCCGCGGATCTGCGCCAGCCGCTGTGCCTCGGCCGGCGGCAGCTCCGGCAGCTTGAGCTGGAGCAGCTGCGCGGCGCGGTCGATGGCGGCCAGCGGATTGCCGAACTCGTGCGACAGCATCGCCACGAAGCGGCGCTGCTCCTGCGCGCGCCGGGTCGCCAGCGCCGCGTCCTGCTCCGCGTCCGCCTTGTCGCGCTGCAACTGCCGCAGGCGCAGCGCCAGGCCGTAGCTCATCACCAGCACGTGCACCAGCGTCGCCGCCTGGTGGAAATTCGCGGTCGCCGCGTTCCACGACAGCAGGCCCAGGTTCATGGCGGAATTGATCGCCGTTCCCAGCATCGGGATGAAGAAGGCGACGAAATACACCATCAACTCGCCGCGCCGGCTCTGCCGCCACTTCAGCAACAGCAGGCCCATGCCGGTGAAGAACACCAGCGCGTTGAGTGCGTTCGCCAGCTTCACCGCGTACAGCAGCCACGCGCCCACCAGCCACGGCATCAGCGCGAACGGCAGGAACGCCAGGTTGAAGAACACCACGAACAGGAACAGCCGGTGGATGCGCGGATGCCGCTGCTTCAGCCGCAGCAGCCCGTCCCACATCAGCGCGATGCACATCGACCCGCCCAGCCAGCCGATCCGCGGCAAGGCGTCGGTGTACCACTGCGATTCCTCGCCCAGCAGCACCGGCAGGTAGCCGTTGGTGCCGAGGTGGAACAGCAGCTGCGAGGCGACGTAGCCGGCGTAGGCCAGCATCACCCCGTCGCGCAGCCGGCCACCGAGGATCAGGTAGAAAGTGACTGCGATCAGCAGGATGCCGAAGTAGCCGCCGCGGTAGAAATTGCTGCGCGTCTCGTACGCGGTGTAGGCATCCACCTGCCACAGCGTGGTGTGCACGTTCAGCGCATTGGTGGTGCGCACGCGAATGTAGAGCTGCATGCCCGGGAACACGTCGGTGGGCAGCGCGAACAGGCGCGTGCGCAGCGGGCGGTTCCCGTAGGGCCGGTGGTAGCCCATCGCGTACTCGCGGAAGCCGCCGTCGGGCTGCTGCACCCACACGTCCACCGCCTCCAGCTCCGGTGTGCCGACGGTCAGCACCACGCGCTCCGGCGCACCCGCCGCCGGGTCGAGCACCACGCGGAACCAGTGCGCGCGGGTGTCGTAGCCCAAGCTGCGCGCCTCCGGCAGCGGCCGGAAGTGCGCCCGCACGAAGGCCGGCTGCGACACGGTTTCAAACGACAGCGCGCCCGTCGCATCGGCGTAGTGGGCCTGCCGGCCGTCCAGCGACACCCGCGGCGTGTCCGCGCCGAACCGCAGCGGCTGCGCCAAGGCAGGCAACGCCAACGCGAGCAACATCGCCAGCATGAACATGACGCCGCTCGTCATTCCCGCGAAAGCGGGCCGCTTCCGACAGACGAATGTCTGTCCAATCCAAGGACGTTGCTTCTGCATTGCCTGAAAATCAAAGTCCCTGGATTCCCGCTTTCGCGGGAATGACGACGGATTTCGGGACGTCCTCATCGCGCCCCGACCCGCGCCGCGCGCCATTCGCCCGGCGCCATGCCGAACCGCCGCTTGAACGCCTTGCTGAACGCTGGCAGGTCGCCGTAGCCGCAGTGCAGCGCGATCTCGCCGATCCCCAGCCGCGCATCGCCCAGCAGCACCCGGCTGCGCGCCAGCCGCTGGTCGCGCGCGTAGCCGGCCACCGACAGCTTGCGCTCGGCGAACACCTGGTACAGCCGCGTGCGCGAGCAGTGCAGCGCCTGCGCCACCGCCTCCACGGTGAGCTGCGGATCGCCGAGCTGCGCGTCGATGTGCGCGCAGGCAGCGGCGAACAGCCGCGCGTCGGCATCCGGTCCCGCCTCCATCGGCGCGGCGACCGGCAGGCTGCCCGCCCGCCCCAGCCGGCGCAACATGCTGCGGCAGCTCGCCTCGATCACCTCCAGCGAACTGCGCTTGGACAGATACACGTCGGCCCCCGCGTCCAGTCCCTGCACCTGCTCGTCGCTGGCATCCAGCGCGGTCAGCATCACCACGCCGGTCTGGCTTTCCGCCGCGCGCACCCGCCGCGCCACCTCCAGCCCGCTGACGCCGGGCAGCGCCACGTCCAGCAGCAGCAGGTCAAAGCGCGTGTCCGGCCATGCCTTGAAGAACGCCTCCGCACTGTCGAAACCGCTCGCGGCGAACCCGCGCAACTGCAGGAACTCCAGCAGGTCGGCCAGCAGTTCGGGGCCGTCCTCCACGACGGCGATCAGGGGCGGCGATGGCATCGGCGGCTCGGGCATGACGGCGGCAAATGCGCACCAGTGTATGCGCCGATTTCCGCGGGGACGTTTGGACAAATCGCGCGGACGTATGGACTACCGGCGGAATCGGCGCAGCCGGCAATGTTGCAGCTTGCCGTCGTGCAGCCGTTCCGCCGGCATTTGCGCCGCATCACATTTCAGGGGCAACACACATGAATCGCGCGTTCCGCATCGTCTTCAACCGGGCGCTGGGCGTCTGGCAGGTCGTGTCCGAAATCACCCGCAGCCAGGGCAAGGGCCTGGGCGCGCGCGGCGGCCTGCGGCTGTTCGTGCTGCTGCCGCTGGCCGCATGGGCCTCGCTGGGCTGGGCCGCCAATGCGCCACCGGTCGAGGCGATGCGCGCGGACGGCGGCGGCGCGGGCAACGCGGGCGGCGGCAGCCCGGCGGCCTCGGTGTTCGCCAACCAGCTGCCCACCGGCGGCACGGTCAGCGCCGGCAGCGGCAGCATCGCCCAGAGCGGCGCGGCGATGACCATCACCCAGACCACCCAGAACCTCGCCATCAACTGGCAGAGCTTCGACATCGGCCAGAGCGCCAGCGTCACCTTCCTGCAACCCAACGCCACCGCCATCGCGCTGAACCGCGTGCTGAGCGGCGACACCACGCACATCCTCGGCCAGCTCAAGGGCAACGGCCAGGTGTGGGTGCTCAACCCCAACGGCGTGCTGTTCGGCGGCAGCGCGCAGGTCAACGTGGGCGGGCTGGTGGCCTCCACGCTGGGCCTGTCCGATGCCGATTTCATGGCCGGCAAACGCAGCTTCGCCGGCAGCGGCGGCAGCGTGGTCAACCAGGGCAGCCTCACCGGCGGCTATGTCGCCCTGCTGGGCGAAAACGTGCGCAACGAAGGCACCATCACCGCCCGCCTCGGCACCGCCGCACTGGCCGCCGGCAACAGGGTGACGCTGGATTTCAACGGCGACCAGTTGCTCAACGTGCAGGTGGACGAAGGCGCGCTGCACGCGCTGGCCGACAACCGCGGCCTGATCCAGGCCGACGGCGGCAGCGTGCTGATGACCGCGCGCGCCAGGGACGCCCTGCTGGACACCGCCGTCAACAACACCGGCATCATCCGCGCCCGCACCGTGGAACACCGCAACGGCCGCATCCTGCTGCTGGGCGACATGGCCGGCGGCACCGTCAACGTGGCCGGCACGCTGGACGCCAGCGCGCCGGACGGCGGCAATGGCGGCTTCATCGAGACCAGCGCGGCGCACGTCAAGGTAGCCGACAGCGCCGTCATCACCACCAAGGCGGCCAGCGGCCAGAACGGCAAATGGCTGATCGACCCCACCGATTTCACCGTCGCCAAGAGCGGCGGCGACATGACCGGCGCGGCCCTGACCAACGCGCTTGCCAATGGCGACGTGGAAATCCAGAGCACCGCCGGCGGCAGCGGTGTGAGCGGCGACGTCAACATCAAGGACACGGTGAGCTGGAGCCAGAACACCCTCACCCTCAATGCGCAGCGCGACATCAACGTCTTCAGCACGATGAACGCCAGCGGCACGGCGGGGTTGTTCTTCCGATACGGCCAGGCCGATGCCGGTGGCAGCTACAACATCTACGCGCCGGTGAACCTCGCCAGCACCGGCAGCTTCCGCACCCAGTCCGGCAGCGCGGGCGGCATCACCAACTGGACCATCATCACCAGCCTCGGCAGCGAAACCGATGTGACCGGCAACACCGGCACCACGCTGCAAGGCATCTGGGGCAACCTGGGCGGCAACTTCGTGTTGGGTGCGGATATCAACGCCAGCGCCACCGCCGGCTGGAATGGGGGTTTGGGCTTCACGCCGATTGGCGGCAATGACCCGGGGGCAAGCAGCAATCCCGGCTTCACGGGCAACTTCGATGGTCTCGGCCACGTCATCGACGGCCTGACCATCAACACCCCGAACAACAACATCGGCCTGTTCGGCAGCGCGTTCTACGCCTCCATTGCCAATATCGGCCTGACCCATGCCAGCATCACCGGCCAGTTCAGCGTGGGCGGGCTGGCCGGACGATCAGGCAATCTCCACATCCACAACAGCTATGTCAGCGGCGCGATCACCGGTGCTACCGCCGTGGGTGGGCTGGTAGGGAACGACATCTACCCGCGTGGCACGAACGTTCTGGAGCATGTCTGGACAGCCGGCAGCGTCACCGCCACGGCGGCGTCCACGGGCACGGGCAGTTTGGTGGGCATTGCCGGCGGCCTGGTCGGCGACAATGCCGCCGCCATCCGCAACAGTTATTCCACCGCCGACGTGCGTGGTGGCAACCAAGTGGGCGGGCTGGCGGGGCGCATCTTCAGCGACATCGACAAGAGCTATTTCGCCGGCACCGTCGGCAGCAATGGCGTGGCCGGTGGCGATGGCACGGTCAAGGCACCCTATGCCTTGGGCGCGCTGGTCGGCCAGATGACTGGCAGTGGCACGGTCAGCAACTCCTTCTGGAATACCGATACGGCAGGCGCCGTTGGCGTGGGCCGCATTGAATACACCGGCGTCTTCAATGGCGTGGGCCTGACCACCGCGCAAATGCGCAACGCCGCCAACTGGGCTGGCTTCGATTTCGTCACCACACCCGGCCAGGGCGGCTGGGTGTTGCTGGATGGCGTGCTGCCGATGCTGTCCTCGGAATGGTCGCCGGTCATCCGCAACGCGCACCAATTGCAATTGATGGCGCTGGACCTGTCCGCCAACTACACGCTGGCGAACGACATCGACGCCAGCGCCACCAACGGCGCGGCGGGCGACGTGTGGTACGGCGGCAGCTTCTCGCCCATCGGCACCGCCGCCGCCAAGTTCACCGGCAGTTTCGACGGGCAGGACCATGTGATTGACGGCCTGACCATCCACCGAAACGCGCAGGATTACGTCGGCCTGTTCGGCTATGCCAGCGGCGGCACGCTGCAAGACGTGACGCTCAGTGGCGTCAGCATTCAGGGGGGTAACGCCTATGTCGGCGCATTGGCGGGATTTGTGGCCAGTGGCGGTACGGTCAGCAATACCCATGCGTCCGGCTCGGTCAGCGGCAACCTGACCCGCGTGGGCGGCCTGATAGGCCGTAACGAAGGCAGCATTGGCGACAGTTCCGCGGATGTGACCGTGAGCGGGCAGGACCGTGTAGGCGGTCTGGTGGGCAGCAGCAGCGGTGCCATCAGCAACAGCACGGCTGCCGGCAGCGTGACGAATACGGGCAGCTATACCGGCGGACTGGTGGGCTACACCGAAGCGGGCGGCACCGTCAGCGACAGCACGGCCACGGGCGCGGTAAGCGGCACGCAGCGCGTGGGCGGCCTCGTGGGTGAGGCGCATGCCGCCATCACAGGCAGTACGGCCTCGGCCCAAGTAACTGGCAGCAGCGACTATATCGGCGGGCTGGTGGGCGCGACGGATTCGGCCATCACCGACAGCCACGCCAGCGGCGTGGTGCAGGGGCGGTCTTATGTGGGTGGCCTGGCGGGTTGGTCGAGCGCCGCCATTACCGGCAGCACCGCCGCCGGCACGGTGACGGCCAACGTCAGCTATGCGGGCGGTCTGGTGGGGTTGGCCAGCGGCAGCGCCAGCCGCGTGACGGACAGCGTGGCATCGGGCGCGGTGCAGGGCGCGTTTTATGTCGGTGGTCTGGCGGGGGGCAGCGAGGGTGCGGTCGGCAACAGCCAAGCCAGTGGCACGGTGACGGCCAGCGGGGCAAACAGCGGTGCCGGTGGCCTGGTCGGCTACAACAAGGGCGCGGTGACTGACAGCCACGCCAGCGGTGACGTGAACAGCGTTAGCGGCGACACCGGTGGATTGATTGGCTTGAGCACCTCCGGTGCCATCAGCAACAGCTACGCCACCGGCGCGGTCAACAGCAACGGTACAGGGGTGGGCGGACTGGTCGGCACCCTTGGCGGCGGCAGCACGCTCACGAACAGCTATGCCACGGGCAGCATTCATGGCGCTTCGCGCGTGGGCGGGCTGGTGGGCCAGTTGCAGGCGGCGATCAGCAACAGCTACGCCACCGGCACGGTCAGCAGCACCAGTGGACAAGCGGGCGGCTTGGTCGGCTACAACCTCTCTGCGGGCGGCTCCATCAGCAACAGTTACTCAAGCGGCACGGTCAGCGGCTCCACCAACTCCATCGGCGGTCTGGTGGGTTACAACCTGGGATCGGTGACTGGCAGCTACTGGAACACCACCACCAGCGGCCTCTTCACCAGTGCCGGCGGCACGGGGCTGACCACGGCGCAGATGATGGATGCCACCTCCTTCACAGGCTGGAGCCTCTCCGGCAACGGCGGCGAGAACACCGTCTGGCGCATCTACGAAGGGCAAACCACGCCGTTGCTGCGCAGCTTCCTGAAGCAGATCACCATCGGCGCCACCCCCGATTTCGATGGCACGGGCAGCTACCTCGCCAATATCGCCAGCGCCTCGTTCAACCTGCCCACCGGCGGCCATGTGTACGGCACCGCCACGGTGAACAACGGCGACACTCTCACCCTCAACAGCACGGCGGCGGGCGAATACACCGCCACCAGCAACGCCACCCTGACCGGCAGCCTGTATTCCGACCAGCAGGGCTACGACATCACGTACGGCAGCAGCGGCAGCCGCATCATCACCACGCCGGGCAGCGCGGCGGGCGACATCTGGCTGCCGGGTTCGATCACGTGGGGCAGCGGCACGCTGGCCATCGACACCAGCGGCGCGCTGACCACCGGCGGCAGCGGGGTGAACACCACCGCGATCAATGGCGACGCGTTCCGGCTGGTGAACGGCGCGTGGCGCCAGAACGCGGCCACGCTGGCCGGTTTCAGCGTGAACGATTTCCAGTTCGTCGGCGGCATCTTCCTGCGCGCGCTGGGCGGCGACGGCTCGGACGACGACAACGCCTACCAGATTGCCGACGTGTACGGCCTGCAAGGCATGGCCTCCACCACCTTGCTGGACAAACATTTCACGCTGGCGAATGACATGGATGCCAGCGGTACGGCGGGCTGGAACGGCGGCGCAGGGTTCGTGTCCGTCGGCACCGCCGCCAGCAAGTTCACCGGCAGTTTCGACGGCCAGGGCCACGTCATCGACGGACTCACCATCGACCGGGGCGCGCAGGACAACGTGGGCCTGTTCGGCTATGCGGGCGACGGCGCATTCTTCGCCAACGTCGGCTTGAGCAACGCCAACATCACGGGCCGCGCCTTCGTGGGCACCCTGCTGGGCAAGGCGGCAATACCGATGCTGTCGCCATCGACAACGCCTGGTCGTCCGGCACCGTCACTTCCACCAGCACCAGCCAGACCCAAGGCGCCATCGGCGGCTTGGTGGGCGGCATGAGCGGCACCATCGCCAACAGTCATTCCAGCGCCACGGTCACCGGCCATAACCGCGTGGGCGGGCTGGTCGGGCAAATGTCCGTTGACAGCAACGCCAACAAGATCCAGCAGATTTCCAATTCCTATGCCACCGGCGACGTGAGCGCCACCTTCGGCTACGGCGGCGGGCTGGTGGGGCGCAACTTTGCCCGCATCGCCAACAGCTACGCCACCGGCGACGTCAGCGGCGGCACCGTGCTGGGTGGGCTGGTGGGCTACGGCAGCATTGCCACTTATTGGAACAACCAGCAAGACCCCAACACCAAAGATTCCTATCTGAATGTCTATGCCAGCGGCAATGTGACTGGCACAGGCAACGATGTAGGCGGCCTGTTTGGCTTGACGCAGGGCTTGGTGGGAGTACACAACGCTTTTGCCACCGGCAACGTGGTGGGCGCTAAAAATGTCGGCGGGTTGATTGGCCGTGTCTCGGACGGCGGCAGCAGCTCCCAGCAAGCATCGCTATGGAGCGTCTTTACCCAAGGCGGCACGGTGACGGGTCAGGATAATGTCGGCGGCCTGATTGGCAGCAGCGGTTGGGTACACGTTACAAACTCCTACTCGGCCAGCGGCCTGCTGACCGCCACCGACAGCAACGCCAAGCTGGGCGGGTTGATCGGCGGCAACAATACCGCGCTCAGTGCCAACATATTCATCTTCGATAACGGCGTGTGGAACATCGAAACCACCGGCACCGATTTTGCGGTAGGCGACAACGCATGGGGGTCGTTCTTTATCACCGCACCGTCGGGCACGCAGTATCTGGCCAGTGGCCATACCGTTGGCGCGACCACGGCGCAGATGATGACCGTCGAGCCTTACGCCGTCAGTGGCTTCAATAATGGTCAGGGCGGTCTTGTTGGCTATTCCATCGTCACCGCCGCCAATGCTGCTGGCAACGACTATTCCCAACTTTTATATTCAAACAACATCTATTTCCTCTACGAAGGCCAGACCTACCCGCTGCTCCGCGCCTTCCTGCAACAAGTGACCGTCAACGCCGACCTGTCCGGCGCCAACAAGACCTACGACGGCCAGATCGCCAGCGGCACCGTGGGCAGCTACACCACCAGCATCCCGGTGGACGCCAGCCTGATTCTCGGCAGCCTCAGCTACGCCACCAACAGCGCCAACGCCGGCACCTACACCACCGGCAGCGGGCTGAACGTCAGCGGCGGCCTGTATTCCGGCCAGCTCGGCTACGAGATCACCTACAGCCCCACCACCAGCCTGACCATCGGCAAGGCCAGCGCCACGGTCACCGCCAACAGCGGCACGTTCACCTACAACGGGCAGACACAAAACGTCGCCGGCTTCACCGTCACCGGGCTGGTGAACGGCGAGGACAAGGACGTGCTGGACAGCGTGCTGGAAACCGGCGGCAGCGGCCGCAACGCCGGCAGCTACGCCCACACCGTCAGCGGCAGCGACAACAACTACGACCTCACCTTCGTGGACGGCACGCTGACCATCGACAAGGCCAGCCTCGTCATCGGCACCGACGATGTGACCAAGACCTATGACGGCACCTTGGATGCCGCCGGCAACGCCATCGTCCTCGGCGGGCAGCTGTTCGGCAGCGACAGCCTCAGCGGCGGCAGCTTCGCCTTCACCGACAAGAATGCCGGCACCGGCAAGACCGTGACCGTCGGCGGCGTGACCCTCGACGACGGCAACGGTGGCGGCAACTACGACGTCACCTACGTCGCCAACACGTCCAGCACCATCGACAAGGCGGCACTGACGGTCGGCACCAGCGACGTCACCAAGACCTACGACGGCACGCTGGACGCCGCCGGCAATGCCATCGTCCTCGGCGGGCAGTTGTTCGGCAGCGATAGCCTCAGCGGCGGCAGCTTCGCCTTCACCGACAAGAATGCCGGCACCGGCAAGACCGTGACCGTCGGCGGTGTAGCCCTTGACGACGGCAACGGCGGCGGCAACTACGACGTCACCTACGTCGCCAACACGTCCAGCACCATCGACAAGGCCAGCGCCACGGTCACCGCCAACAGCGGCACGTTCACCTACAACGGCCAGACCCAAAACATCGCCGGCTTCACCGCCACCGGCCTGGTCAACGGCGAGGACGAAAGCGCGCTGGCTGGCCTTACCGAAGCCGGTGGCAGCGGTCGCAACGCCGGCAGCTACGCCCATACCGTCAGCGGCAGCGACAACAACTACGACCTCACCTTCGTGGACGGCACGCTGACTATCGGCAAGGCGGCGCTGACCGTCACCGCCAACGATGCCAGCAAGACCTACGACGGCATCGCGTGGAGCGGCGGCAACGGCGTCCAGTACAGCGGGTTCGTCAACGGCGAGGACAGCTCGGTACTGTCCGGCGCGCTGGTCTATGGCGGCAGCAGCCAGGGCGCGGTGAATGCGGGCAACTACACGATCAGCGCCAGCGGCCTGGGCAGCGGCAATTACGACATCGTTTACGTCGATGGCAACCTGACCATTTCCCCGAAGCTGCTGACGCTGATCATCGGCAACCTGACCGGCGAAGTGCGGAAGACCTACGACGGCACGACCACGGCAACGCTGGATTCCGGCAACTTCCTGCTGACCGGCTGGGTGGGCGGCGACGGCGCCACCGTCACCCAGACCACCGGCCAATACGACAACGCCAATGCCGGCAGCGGCAAGACCGTCACCGTTTACCTGAGCCTGACCGATTTCCTTGCCAACGCCGGCACCGACCTCTCCAACTACATCCTGCCCACGCAGATCAGCGGCAACGTGGGCATCATCGACAAGGCCAGCGCCACGGTCACCGCCAACAGCGGCACCTTCACCTACAACGGGCAGACGCAAGGCATTTCCGGCTACACCGTCACCGGGCTGGTGAACGGCGAGGACGACAGCGTGCTGGACAGCGTGCAGGAAACCGGCGGCAGCGGCCGCAACGCCGGCACGTATGCGCACACGGTCAACGGCAGCGACAACAACTACGACCTCACCTTCGTGGACGGCGCACTCACCATCGACAAGGCCGCCATCACCATCGGCACCGACGATGTGACCAAGACCTATGACGGCACGCTGGATGCTGCCGGCAACGCCATCATCCTCGGCGGACAGTTGTACGGCGACGACGCGATCAGCGGCGGCGATTTCGCTTTCACCGACAAGAACGCCGGCTCCGGCAAGACCGTGACCGTGGGCGGCGTGACCCTTGACGATGGCAACGGCGGCGGCAACTACGACATCACCTACATCGCCAACACATCCAGCACCATCGACAAGGCCAGCGCCACGGTCATCGCCAACAGCGGCACCTTCACCTACAACGGCCAGACCCAGAACGTCGCCGGTTTCACCGCCACCGGCCTGGTCAACGGTGAGAACG